>JAJDZO010000370.1 GCA_022824605.1 Acidimicrobiia bacterium | reverse complement strand
CTGGGCGCCGGCCAGACCACCGGATCGCGGGGAACGCTGATGGGCGCGGGCTCGGTGGCTGAGGCCTGCCGGGCAGCGGTGGAGGGCGGTTGCCTGACCGGCGTCGACTACGAAGGCGAGTACCGGGTGGACTGGACCAACAAGCTCAGCGACGGCTTGGAGAACCCGGTGATCCATTCCACTTTCGGCTACGCGGCCCAGATGGTGATCGCCGATCCGCACACCGGCAAGGTCGAGAAGGTGGTGGCCGCCCACGACGTGGGCAAGGCCGTCAATCCGCTGCTGTGCGAGGGCCAGATCGAGGGCAGCGTCCACATGGGTCTCGGCTACGCCCTGAGCGAGGACTTCCCCTGCGACGAGCAGGGCCGGCCCCGTTTCGACACGTTGCGGGGGCTCGACATCATCCGGCCCAAGGACATGCCTCCGGTGGACGTGATCCTGGTGGAGGCCCCCCAGCCCGACTCCCCTTACGGCATCAAGGGCGTGGGCGAGATCGGCCTGGTGCCCACCGCGGGGGCGGTGGCCGAGGCCATGCGCCAGGTGGACGGCCAGTGGCGCACCCACCTGCCGATCAACACCCACCAGCCTGTCGTTCCCCGGTCGTGACCCCGCCTGTCGCCGGCGAGGGCTCCGGCGCGTCGTCGCAGGCACCGCAAGATCCGGCGGCGGGTGACACCGTCGACGCCCGCTCCACCCCGGGAATGGTGTGTGCGCACCATCACCTGTACTCCGAGCTGGCTCGGGGAATGCCGGCGCCGCCCCGAACCCCCACCGAGTTCCTCGAGATCCTCGAGCTGGTCTGGTGGCGACTCGACCGGGCCCTCGACCTCGACATCATCGCATGGTCGGCCAAGCTCGGCGCGCTGGAGGCCCTGGAATCGGGCACCACCGCCATCATCGACCACCACGAGTCGCCCAACGCCATCGACGGATCGCTCGACGTGATCGCCCAGGCCTGCGCGGAGGTGGGTGTGCGGGTGGACTGCTGCTACGGGGTGACCGACCGCCACGGCGCATCGGGCGCTCGGGCGGGGCTGGCCGAGAACGACCGGTTCCTTCGAGCCGGCGGCCGGGGCCACGTCGGCGTGCATGCCGCCTTCACCTGCTCCGACGCCACGCTGGAGTCCGCGGCGGGCCTGGCCGCCGACCACCGCACCGGCGTCCACATCCATGTGTCGGAGGGCAGAGCCGACCTCGCCGCGGGGGCCCGCCTCGAGGAGCTGGCCCGAGACGACTGGCTGGTGATCCACGCCGTGCATCTCGACCGCGACCTTGCCGGCACCATCGTTCACAATCCCCGCTCCAACATGAACAATGCGGTGGGCTACGCCCGGCCTGCGGGGCGTCCCAATCCGGTGGCTCTCGGCACCGACGGGATCGGCGCGGCCATGCTCGACGAGTTCCGGGTGGCCTACGTCCGCCACCGCGAGGACGACGTGACCGCCACCCCCGACACGGCCTGGGATTGGCTGGAGACCGGATGGCGGCTCTTCCCCGAGGCGTTGGACGACACCGTCACCTGGTCGTATGACCGCATGGATCCGTGGTCGTTGGCGTTCACCACCGGCGTCCGTGCCGTCGACGTGACCGTCGACGGCGAGACGGTGCTGCGAGACGGCCGTGCCACCCGAGTCGACCCCAACGAGGTGAGAGCCAAAGCCGCCGAGGCCGCCACCAGGCTGTTCGCCAAGCTCGAAGACATGCCCTGAGCCGCCGAGCACTCAGCCGGCCGCTCGCTCGCACATGAAGAGGATGATCTGAGCGCTCGTAGAATCGGCCCGCCCCGATCTCGACTGCAAGTCTCGACGAAGCGCCACAAGGAGGCGACATGACCCAGCCCGCAGCCCTCTACATCCAGGACGCCCACACCCTCGCCGAGTCGATGGAGCTGTCCCGCTACGCCGAGGCCAAGGGCTTCGACGCGGTCTGGCAGGCCGACTCCCGGCTGGTGCGCGACGCGGTGGTGCCCATGGCCGCCATCGCCGCGGTCACCGACACCATCAAGGTCGGCAGCGGCGTGGTGGACTGCTGGACCCGCAACCCCGCCCGCCTGGCCTCCACGTTCTCCACCCTCGACGACCTGGCGCCGGGCCGGATCCTGCTCGGGATCGGCGCCTGGTGGGAGCCGCTGGCGTCCAAGGTGGGCGTGCGCCGGGTGCGCCCTCTCAAGGCGATGCGAGAGATCGTGGAGGCCTGCCGGGGCCTGCTCGGCGACCAGAGCGTCACCTTCGACGGCGAGTTCGTGCAGTTCGACGGGGTGGAGCTCGACTATGTGCAACAGGAGCGCCGCCCCAAGGATGTGCCCATCTACATCGGGGCCACCGGCGAGAAGATGATGGCCCTCACCGGCGAGATCGCCGACGGGGTGGTGTTCAACTATCTGGTGTCGCCCCAGTACAACGCTCAGGCCATGGAGCATCTCGCGGCGGGCGCTGCCCGTGCGGACCGCACCGTCGACGACCTCGACCGGCCCCAGTTGATCGTGTGCTCGATGGCCACCGGCGATTCCGAGGCGGAGCGCCAGGAGGCCCTCGACGGCGGGCGGATGCTGATCACGCAGTATCTGGGCCAGCAGCCCCACATCATGAAGGCGTCGGGGGTGTCGCAGTCGCTGCTCGACGAGGTCGGATCGGTGCTGACGTGGCCGGCGACGCTGGAGCAGGTGGAGGCGGCCTCCAAGCTGGTGCCCGACGACGTGGTGCAGCTGCTGTGCGCGGCCGGCACCGCCGATGAGTGCAGGGCCAAGGTCCGCCACTACATCGAGAACGGCTGCACCACGCCGATCCTGTACCCGCTGGGTCCCGACGCCAAGGGCATGATCGACGCCTTCGCCGACTGGGAACTCTGAACCCCGTCAGCGAACCGGCAGCACCATGAGCACACCACGCTGCCCACGCGCGGGCTGCCCGCCGGAGCCGGCATGACTGACCTGCTGGTCCGCAATGCCCGGCTGCTGGCGGCGATGGACGCTCAGCACACCGAGATTGCCGGTGGCTGGGTGGCGGTCACCGACGGGTTCGTGACCGGAGTCGGGCTCAGCGGCACCGAGCCTGCCGGCGCGGCCCGCACCGTCGACGCCACCGACTGCCTGGTCACACCGGGCCTCATCAACACCCATCACCACCTCTACCAGAACCTCACTCGGGCCTACCGTCCGGCCCTCGACGGCAACCTGTTCGACTGGCTGCGAACGCTGTACCCGCTGTGGGCCCGCCTCGACGAGGAGGCCGCCCATGTGTCGGCCTGGGTCGGGTTGGCCGAGCTGGCGTTGAGCGGCTGCACCACCAGCACCGACCACCTCTACGTCCATCCCGCCGGCGGCGGCGACCTGATCTCAGCGGAGATCGCGGCCGCGGCCGACCTGGGCGTGCGCTTCCACCCGACGCGCGGGTCGATGTCTTTGAGCGAGAAGGACGGCGGTCTGCCCCCCGATTCGGTGGTGCAGACCGACGATGTGATCCTGTCCGAGTCCGAGCGGCTGGTTTCCGCCCATCACGACCGTTCCCCTGGTGCGATGGTGCGGATCGCGCTGGCGCCGTGCTCGCCGTTCTCGGTGTCGACCGAGTTGATGAAAGCCACCGCGGAGCTGGCCGAGCGCCTCGATGTGCGGCTGCACACCCACCTGGCCGAGGACGTCGGCGAGGACGATTTCTGCGTCGAGATGTTCGGGATGCGCCCGGTGGACTATTTCGAGCACTGCGGTTGGGGCACCGGCCGGTCGTGGATCGCCCACGGCGTGCAGCCCAACCCGGCGGAGATCTCCCGGCTGGGCCGCTGGGGCACGGGCGTGGCCCACTGTCCGAGCTCCAACATGATCCTGGGAGCGGGGATGGCCCCGGTGCGTGAGCTGCGAGCCGCGGGAGTGCCGGTCGGGGTGGGCGTGGACGGTTCGGCGTCGGCCGATTCGGGCTCGATGTGGACCGAGGCCCGCAACGCCATGCTCATGGCCCGCCTGCGCGACGGCCAGGCCGGCCGTAGCGGCTTGTTCACCGCCAGGGAGGCGCTGGAGATGTCCACCCGCGGCGGTGCCGGTTGCCTGGGACGGGCAGGTGAGATCGGTGAGCTGTCGGTGGGCGCCTGCGGCGACATCGCGGTGTGGCGCCTGGACGGCTTCGCCTTCGCAGGCGCCTGGTCCGACCCGATAGAGGCCTGGCTGCGCTGCGGCCCGGTCACCGCACGCCACACGATCGTCGCCGGCCGACTAGTAGTAGAGGAAGGCCACCTGCAAGCCGCTGGAGCCGACCAGATGCTGCGAAACCACCGCCGCATCTCCCAATCCATGCAGTCGGATCTCTAGAGCCATGAATCAACGCGAGATTTCAGATGTTCTGGCGTCAAGGATTCCCGCACGGCTAGAGTTGATACCCCAGAGCGGGACAAGGTGTGAATAGCTGTGACAATCACTGAAACTGATACCCAGATTGAGTTGCTGACTGCGGATGACCTGTTGCGCCTCCACAGCGAGGGCGTGCGGGGTGAGTTGATCCGAGGGGTGTTGCACGAAACGATGTCTACTGGCAGTGAACATGGCGAGATCGCGATGAACTTGGGCGGTGAACTGCGCAACTTTGTCAGGCCGCGCAGGTTGGGACGGTTGATGGGCTCCGACTCGGGCGTGCTGCTAGAACGCGATCCCGACACGGTGCGCGAACCCGATGTCGCGTTCATCTCCAGCACCAAGCTGCCGCTTGACAAGCGGGTGACGGGCTACGCGGAAGTCGTGCCCGATCTCGTGGTGGAGATCCGGTCTCCGTCGGACAGCCGACGCGAGGTCCACGACAAGGCGCGCATGTGGATCAACTACGGCGTGAGCCTCGTGTGGGTGATCCACCCCGACACCCGCACGGTAGACGTCCACCAGCCCGACCGCGCCACCATAACCCTCACGGACGGCGACAGCCTCACCGGCGCTGGGGTCCTCGAAGGCTTCACCTGCGAGTTCAGCTCGATCTTCGACTGGTAACTTGCTGGCCGTCGAGCCAGCCTGGAATCGCAGGATCTTGGACCGCAGCCCTGCTGTGCCTTGCCGCGTGCCTGCGTTGTTTTGAATGGCGGCGGGTAGCCCTCCTTTGGCGGGCGGGGTACTGCTAGAGTGACTTGCTGAGTCGCTTTGTGAAGGGAGCCCGCTATGGCTGCTCATTACACCCCCCCCCCCCGGTAGTTCGCGTCGTTGGCGTTCGATGCGCGGAGGCGACCCGATGAGGGTCACACGGCGCGGTTTGTGGTTGTGGGGTCCTGGGCTGGCGACGCTGGTTGTTGCGGCGCTTTTGGCGACTAGTTCATCTGTTGGGCAGGCTCACGCGTATGACGCGGATTGTGAGGCGCTTCCATCTGACGCGGTGACAGTCGATGACGTCACCGGCTGGCGCGACGCTTTGAGTTCGAGGGCTGTGGCTGGGGTCAAGCGCTTCAATCGGGTGCTGGAGGCCTTTGAGGTGGACACCGGCACCGGTGTGACGGCGATGACCGTGGAGCAGGCACTGTCCGTGGCGACATGGTTGGGCAACGACCGCTGGGACCGCATCTCGCGCACCATGGCCGCGTTGGAGCAATGCGACAACGCGCCTCCCACCACCACCACAACTACTACGACCACAACGACGACCACAACCACCACAACGACTACGACGACGACGACTACGACAACGACTGCGCCTCCGCGTGATGACGACGACGAGCAGACCGAGACGGACACGGATTGTGTGTCGCCTGATGATGCTGTGACCGCAGCAGAGGTCGAGGGCTGGCGTGACGCTTTGGGTTCGCGCGCTACGGCTGGGATCAAGCGTTTCAACCGTGTGCTGGAGGCGTTGGGCACTGACACCGGCACGGGTGTGTCCGCGATGACTGTGGAGCAGGCGAAGTCGGTGGCGACTTGGTTGAACAATCCGCGTTGGGATCGCATCGCGGCGACGCTCGCGGCCGCGGACTGCGACGGTGCTGATGCTGATGCGGTGGTTGTTCCTGTGGTGAGCGTCACCGGCGGCACCGGTGTGGTAGAGGGCACAGACGCCACGTTCACCGTCACCGCCAATCCCGCCCCAGCCGCGAACCTGGACGTGACCGTCAGTGTCACCCAGTCAGGCGACTTCGCGTCTTCCACCGGCACGCAGACCGTCACCATCTCGACGAC
>JAJDZO010000387.1 GCA_022824605.1 Acidimicrobiia bacterium | reverse complement strand
GTAGTCGGTGTCGGTGTACAGGCCGTGGCCCCCGGTCAGCGCGAAGGCCTCGTTGACGGCGTGCTCCGAGGCCCGGATGGCCATCTTCTTGGCCAGCGTCGTGGCCAGCGCCACGTCGCCTCCGGCGTCGTGGACGTTGGCGGCGTGGTCGCGGGCCAGCGACGCCCCGTACAGGCCGCTGTAGCAGTCGGCCACGGTCCACTGGATGCCCTGGAAGTCGGTCACCATCGAGTCGCCCACCTCCCGGCCCGACCCGTAGGCGATGGCGTCGGCCAGCGCCCGGCGCCCGAACCCGATCAGTTCCGAGGCGTTGCCGAGCCGGCTCATGTTGAACGTGGAGAAGAAGGTGTCCATGCCCCGGCCGGCTTCGCCCAGCAGCGCCGATCCCGGCACCCTCACGTTGTCGAGGGTCACGTCGGCGGTGGGGATCAGGCGCAGCCCGATCGGATCGGTGTGCCGGGTCGACACTCCGGGCAGGTCGGTGTCGACCAGGAAGGCGGTGATCCCTTCCGGTGCGATGGCGTACACCAGGGTGAGATGGCTCTCGGCGCCCAGATTCACGTGGGTCTTGTCGCCGTTGATGATCCAGTCGCTGCCGTCGCGCTCTGCGGTGGTGCGCATGAGCTTCATGGACGATCCGACGCCCGGCTCCGATATCGACTCCGAGAAGATGAGCGTGCCCTGGGCCATGCCCGGCAGGTAGCGCTCCCGCTGGTCGGGGGTGGCCCAATCGATCAGCCACCGCTGTCCTTGGATCGAGATCTGCGGCGACACCAGCCCCAGCCGGCCAACCTCCTCCTCGATCAGGCAGTACTCGGCTACGCCGAGCCCGCTGCCACCTTCATCCGTGGGGGTGAACGGACCGACCCAGCCCCGGCTGCCCATGGCTGCGTAGATTTCGGCCGGGAACCGGGCAGCCCGCTGGCAGGACCGCAACTCGTCGCGGTGCTCGGAGGCGAAGTCGGCCATGGCCGAGATGGTGGACTCCGGCCAGCCGGGGTCAGCGAAGGTCAGATTCACATACATGGCTCGTCCTGGTAGGGGATCTGGCCCATGTTGTATACCAACCGAGCGCTGGCGGCCTCCACGGCCCGCAAGTCTGGCCTCTCATGGGGTGTGTGGTCATCTCCGGGCGAGCACGAGCGTCGCCCATTCGTCGCTGTGTCGGCGTTCGACCTCGGTCAGGGGACGCAGGAACCCGGCCACCTGCTCGCCTTGCGACGGCGACAGCCCCCCGACCGCCAGCCAGCCACCCCTTGCAACCCGAGCAACCACTTGCTCGGCCACTTCAACGATCCCGGCTCTGGCGATGTTGGCCACCACGATGTCGAAGGTGGTGTCTATGTCGTCCAGCGGCCCGAGCGACGCATGCAAGCGCCCGGACATGGCGTTGAGTTCAGCGTTTCGCCTAGTCGCCGCCACCGCCTCGACGTTGATGTCGAGAGCCTTGACGGACGCCGCGCCCAACTTCAACGCGCACAGCGCCAGGATGCCGCTGCCGCAGCCGATGTCGAGCACCCGCTCGCCGCCGGAGACCCGTTCGACCAGCAGTTCGATCATCTGCCGGGTCGTGGGATGGCGCCCGTTGCCGAACCCGCCCGGCCCCAGCTCGACGAGGCCTGGCAGCCCAGCCCGGTCGTGCTCGCACCACGCCATGCACACACTCAGCCGTTCACCGAACACCACCGGCCGGGTGTCGCGTAGCCACGCTTCCAGTTGAGCCCCGCCATCGGGCCGGGTCACAGCCATGAGCCCCTCGGCCCGCAGCGAAGCGGCCACCTCGGCCGGGCCGCGACCCTCTCCCGGCACGCCCAGCACCACGCGCCGTCCGCCCCCCGGTGCCACCACCTCGATCCCGTGTACACCCAGAGCCCGCAACCGTGAACAGACCGCCTCCACCTCACCGTCACCAACGGCAACCGCAATCATCTGAAGCCCGACCCTGCTCCGTGCCGGATCGCGCTCGCGATCGAAGCCGACGCATCCAATGACTGTGTCACCGTGGTGTGGGCAGATGCGTCATATGGCTCGGGCGGTGCCGCCTGAGCGGGGGTCGCTGGCTAGCGAGGTGTCTTGGTTGGTGCTGATTGCTGCTTGCAGGCCGCCGCCCACGTTGGCTGTGGGGCGCACCTCGTAGCCCGCCATCGCCGCCGTGTCGTGCCAGGCGATGCCGGGTTCAGCGAACGCGTACCAGGGTTGGCCGATGCCTGCGGGCACGCCGAAACGGTCGCCGCTGGGGCACACGAACCAGCGTGCCCCCGCGACGATCTCGTCAGGATCGGCGCCGCGGCGAAATCGTTGGATGGCTTGGGCCAGCCACTGCACCTGCCGGTCGCCGCCTGGGGTGGCGATCGTCATCCAACCGCTGTCGTCGTGTCGCCGCACATGGGCCGCGCTGAGCGTGTGGGGCAGCACTGCGCCGGGGAGCGGGTTGCATCCCGGCAGGTCGGGCCTATCCGACAGCGCGGTGCCCACCCGGTTGCTGAAGGCCACGCCGGTGTCGCCTGCCACCCAGCCCGTGCCGAACTGCACTCCGGCCAGGCTGTGAACCACCGTCGCCGACAGGCCGTGGCGGTCCAGCGCCGTGGTGACTGCCGTTCCGGCCGGCCGGGCCGGGCCGCGGACGCAGAACTGTGTGAGCTGCTGCTCCGTCAGCGGGGCCACCGCCTCGGCGAATTCTCGTGAGGCCGGGTCGGTGTCGGGGGCCACGGCCGCCAGCAACTCGGCCGTGATGGGCGCCTGGCTGGGTGCAGGCGTCAGCCACCCCATGATGTCGTCGAGCTCGAATCGCAGGGCTGGTTCGACGGCGGCCTCCACGGCGGCCAGATCATCGTGGCGCAACGCGGCGCCCTCTGCTTCGGCCGCGGCCACCAGCCGATCCGCCAGCGGGCCCCGGTAGAAGGCGTCGGGTCCTTGCTGTGCGATCAACTCCAGGGTGGCGGCCAACCGCGGCATACGGATGGTGGCGCCGATCCGCGGGGCGCGGTCGCGGCCCAGCATCCGCTGCAGGGCCTCGGTGTGGCCCCGGCTTTCGACCTTCTCGTAAACGTCGGCCATGCGTGCGGTCACGGTGTGTCCCGCCGCGGCTGTCAAGGCACCGGAGAACAGGTCCGCCCAGTCGAGCCTGCCGTGGGCCTCCCAGGCTGCCTCCGCGCCCCGCAGCGAGCCGGGCACCACCGCGTTGCGGGGACCGCTAGAGGGGGGCCAGCCCTCACGATCGGCGCGGTTGTCGCTGTCGGTGGCCAGAGGAACGCGCGACCACCCGCCGTAAACCTGGACCCCGCCGTCCCCTCCGTCGCCGCTGCCCGCGCTGGCGACCCGCGCCACCATCTCCCCGCCGGGGCCCGATTGGGGGGCGTTCACCACCCATTGGGTGAACGCCGCGGCCAGCGCCGCGTCGACCGCCGAGCCGTCGGCGAGCAACGCTTCGGTCCCGGCTTCGGTGGCCAGCGGGTGCCCGCTGGCCACTCCCGCCGACCCGGTCACCGACGCATCGATCTTCATTCAGTCCCGCTCCCCGTCCCGATCCGAAATTGGCCACGTTCTCGGCACTGGAGGCCCACTCTTCGTCTCGATGTCGTTCTGCACCGCTTCCCGATCCGATATTGGCGACGATTCGGGCTCTGGAGGCACACTTTCTGCCTCAATTTCGTGGGGTAGCAGCTAGAGCCTGGTGATGGCGGGCAGGGCCTCCACCAGGTCGTCGAAGCTCATAGCCCGGTCTTCTAGCGCCGCTCGGCTGGCCGCCTCTGACACCAGCATCATGATGTCGGCTGCGCTCCAGCCCGCGGTGCCCTCAGCCAACTCCGCGACCAGATCGGCGTCCAGTTCCAGCCCGTGAGTGTCGGCCAGCGCGGCGATCAGCGCAGCGCGCCGGGCAGTGTCGGGGTTCGGGACCTCCAAGTGCATCCCGAGCCGTCCTGATCGCAGCACAGCCTCGTCGATCAGTTCGGGCCGGTTCGACGCGCCCACCACGAACACCTGCCCGCCGGCCAGCACGTCGTCGAGCGAAGCCAGCAGCGCCGACACCACCCGTTCGTCGGTGCGCTCGCCGGTGTCGCCGGCGCGCACCGGCGCGAGCGCATCGATGTGATCGAGCAGCACCAGCGACGGACGTGCCTCGGCTGCTCGCCGGAACAGCGCCCGCACCGCCTCCTCGGACTCGCCGAGCCACTGGTTGTAGACCTTGCTCCCCTCGATCGCCACGAAGTTCACGCCCAGCTCGGCGGCCAGCGCATGCACCAGCGCACTCTTTCCCGACCCGGCCGGACCGTGCAGCAGCACCCCCTGCTCGACGCCGGTAGCACCCGCGGCGGCCGTGGCCGTGTCGCCGCCTGCGGCCTCCGACCGGGCCGAGTCGGTCTGCGTTGCCCGGCGTCCCAGTTCCCGCAGGCGTGCCTTCAGTTCGCCGAGCCCCACGATCTGGTCCCAGCCGATCCGCTCGGTGCGGGTCACCACGTCGCGTAACACGCTCGGTCGAACCGTCCGCAGCGCCGCCTCGAAGTCGCCCGGCTCCACGGCCAGATCGCTCCCTTCCAGCGAGTCGGCCAGCTCGAAGCCGTCGCGGCCCGAAGCCAGCCGGTCGGCGGCTTCGAGCCCGGCCGAGCGGGCCAGGTGCATCAGGTCGGCCCCGGTGAATCCGCCCGTCTCGCCCGCCACCGTGGCGATGGCGTCCTGCGCCTCGGCGGTGAGTGGCATCTCGCGAGTGTGGATGGAGAGGATCTCGGCGCGGGCCTCCTGGTGGGGCGGTCCCACGAAGATCTCCTCCTCGAAGCGTCCCGGCCGCCGGAAGGCCGGATCGATGGCCTGGATGCGGTTGGTGGTGGCCATCAGGATCAGGCCGTCCACCTCCTCGAGCCCGTCCATCAGCGTCAGCAGCTGGCTGGCCGCCCGCACATCGCTCTGCGATGCCAGACGCTCCCGGTTGGTGGCGATCACGTCGAACTCGTCGATCATCACCAGCGACGGAGCATGCGCCAGCGCCCGCGAGAAGAGCAGCCGCAGGTTGGCCTCGGTCTCGCCCTGCACGCTGCCCACCAGCTCGGTGGCCGACATGCGGTAGGCGGTCACGCCCAACTCGTTGGCCAGTGCCTTGCAGATGAGCGTCTTGCCCGTGCCGGGCGGCCCGTGCAACAGCACCCCCTTGGGCGGGCGGACCCCCAAGCGGCGGTAGAACGCGGGACGCAGCAGCGGCAACTCCACCAGCTCCCGCAGCCGTCTGACGATCTGGTCGCACCCGCCGACATCGGCCAGCGTGATGAGTCGCTCCGACACGCTGACGTCGGCCCGGTGCAGTTCGACCTCGGTGCTGTCGCCCATCTTCGACGGCGACGGCGACGCCAGATCGATGCGCACCAGCATCCCCGCGCCGCCCGGATAGATCTCGGCCAGCACCCGGTTGCCCGCATACAGGGGGGTGCCGTCGTCGCGTAGGCGCTCCAGCAGCCGCTGGTGCAGGTTGAACGTCAGGTTGTAGGGAGGGGTGATCCGGGCGCTGTCGGCGGTGGGCCGCTCACCCACCGCCTCCACCGTCACAGGCTCGCCTGGTCGCACCGCCAACTGGGGCCACAGCATCCGGCCCAGACGCACCAGCGTCTCGTCGTGGTCGTGGCTGCGGACTACCGCCCAGGCCGTGTGGTCACCGTTGTGCAGGGCCACAGCGTCGCCCTCGGCGAGGCCGATCGCCTGCAGGTGGGCGACCGACACGCTGACCTCCGACGGACCGACCTTCGAGCCCGCCGCGGGCCGCGACGCCTTCAGGGGCAAGGCGTCGGTGTTGTTGATCACCATCGTGAGGCCGCGGCTTCAGTTCGCGTGCGAAGCCACGCCTTCACTGGCCAGAGGTCGGCCTCGGCGGTCGCCATGGGGAGCACGAACTCCTCAGCCGTGTTCGGCCTGCCACTCCGGGCACGGCTCGAGCACCTCCATGGCCACGCCTCCCTCGGGGCTGATGGCCGAGTCGAGGTTGGCCCAGCACACCAGCAGCCGGGTCGGTCCGACACCCGTGTTGAAGTGCTGGTAGGTCACCCCGGACTCCCTGATGGGGACGGCGATCACGTCGCCCTCCTCCCATTCGTGGGCTCGGCCGTCGAGCACGGTATGACCGCTGCCGGCCATCACGTAGTGGATGATCCCGCCCTGGCAGTAGAGCTTGCCGCTGTTGGAGCCCTGAGCGATCTCCAGTTCATGGAAGTACAGGGCCCGGGTGCTGGGCGACTCCAGGTGGGGATGCAGGTACCAGCGCATGGTCCCCATGCGGTTCAGTTCGGGTTCGCAGTCCTGGCGCCCGATCAGGTTCTTGGCCTTGGCTCGGCGGTCGCGCTCGTCTCGCGACTCGGCGAAGGTGATGTCGTAGAGGGTCCCGTCAGACATCGGGTCGCTAGTGCTCTGTCCACAAACGTTTGCGCGCGTGGTGGGTGTGGTTGGGTTTCATGCTGCTTGTGCGGCTGGGATGCCCCATCGGCGTCCTCGCTGGGAGCGGACTCGGGCGCGTTCGCGGCGTTGCGCGGCGAGCAGGTC
>JAJDZO010000191.1 GCA_022824605.1 Acidimicrobiia bacterium | reverse complement strand
GCTGCGCTGGCGCTCGGTGCCCACCTCATCCACTACTTCTCCAGCCGGGGCGTGCAGATCAGGGTGGGCGCGGCCACCGGCGAGGCGCTGCTGTTCGAGGGCGACGACTACGTCGGCGAACCCGTGAACCTGGCCGCCAAGCTCTGCGCCGCCGCCGAGCCCGGCGAGATGTACACGGTCACAGACGATGCCGATCGACCCGACTGGGTGACCAGCATCGGCGATGTCACCGTGCAGATTCGCGGCGTCGGGCCGGTGGAGGGCGTACACCGCCTCCTCCCGCTCGGACTCGCCGGCTAGCGCGTGGGCGCATCGTTGCTGAGCCTGGGAAAACCCTGGATCCGCGGCATCGCAGCCGGGGCGCTTCTGGCCGCTTCGCTGCCGCCGTGGGGCTTCTGGCCGCTGGCCTTCGCGGGGATGGCGCTGTGGGTGGAGCTGTTGACCGAGGCTCGACATTGGCGCCGGGCTGCGCTGTCGGCGCTGGTGAGCGTGAGCTGGCTGGCTCCGGCCACGGTGTGGATGGCCGATCTGGCACTGGTCGGCTGGCCGCTCGCACTGGGCGGCTTCGCGGCGATGCATGCGGTGGCCGGCGCGCTCGTGCCGCCGGACCACCGCCGCCACGCCGCCTTTCCGGCTGCCTTCGCGCTCGCCGAGCTGCTGAGATGGACCTGGCCCTTCGGCGGGGTGCCGCTGGCGACGATGGCCATGGCGCAGGTGTCGGGACCGCTCGCGCCGACCGCCCGCATCGGCGGGCCCCTGCTGTTGACCGCGCTCACCGCGGTGGGCGGGGTGACGCTGGCCGCGATCGCGGCCGCCCGCCTGCGCCCGTTGGCGGTGGGCGCCGCCCTGTTGGCCGCGGCCTGGCTGGCGGCCATCGCCGCTCCCGGCTCAGAACCCATCGACATCGACGGCAACCCCCACGACGATGCCGGGATCGTCGTGGCCGCGGTGCAAGGCGGTGGACCCCAGAACACCCGAGCCGACGTGTGCGAACAGCGAGCCGTGTTCGAGCGCCATCTCGACACGACCCTGGAGCAGGTGACCGCCGGGGTGGATCTGGTGGTGTGGCCCGAGGACGTGGTCCATCCCAGCCGTGACACCGCCATCACACCGCCACGCTGCAACCAGCCGCTGCTCACCGACAGCGAGGCCCGGGCCGCATTGTCGGATCTGGCCCGCCACCTCGACACCACCCTGGTGGTCGGCTTCTTCGAGCGAACCGCCGACGGTGAGGCCAATCGCAACTACGTGGCCGTCTACAACTCCCAGGGGGCCACGGTCGACACCTACGACAAGGTCCAACTCGTTCCCTTCGGTGAGTACGTGCCGCTGCGATCCACCGCCGAGCGCTTCAGCGACGAGCTGCCAGGCCGCGACGTGCGGCCGGGAACCACCGATGAGCCTGCCGCCGTCGACACCGCTCTGGGACCGTTGGGCGTGTCCATCTCGTGGGAGATCTTCTTCGATCACCGTGCCCGCAGCGGCGTGGGCGACGGCGACGGGCGGCTGCTTCTCAACCCCACCAACGGCTCGAGCTACTGGTTGACGGTGGTGCAGTCCCAGCAGATCGCGTCGAGCCGGCTGCGAGCCATCGAGACCGACCGGTGGGTGATCCAGGCCGCGCCGACGGGCTTCTCCGCGGTGATCACCCCCGAGGGCGACGTGGTCGAGCGCACCGGCGTCTCTGAGAGCAGGGTGATACAGGCGACGGTTGAACTGCGACATGGCGATACGCTGTCCACCCGGTTGGGGGCATGGCCTGTAGCGGCCGCCGCAGCGCTCACGCTCTCGCTGGCGCTCGGCCTCGGCCGTGTGTTGACCCGGTTCACGCCATTGAGAAAGTCCTAGCGCCATGTCCGTCACCGCGGCCTCCCCTGTGACTTCGCGCCCCGTCGGCGCACACGGCCCGGATGCGCCGCTGCGGGTGGCCATGTTGTCGTATCGAGGCAAGCCTCACGTCGGCGGGCAGGGCGTGTACGTGAGCCGGCTGTCGACCGCACTCACCGACCTCGGCCACCGTGTGGTGGTGCTCGGCGGTCCCCCGTATCCGGAGCTCGATGAACGGGTGCCGCTGGTGAAGCTCGGCGGTCTCGACATCTGGGCCTCGCCCCATCCCATGCGCAAACCGCGTGCCTGGGAGCTGAAGGACTGGATCGACCTCGCCGAGCACATGTCGTTCGTCACCGGTAACTTCAGCGAACCGATGGCCTTCAGCCTGCGGGCATGGCGCCATCTGCGCACACGTCGAGCCGATTTCGACCTGGTACACGACAATCAGACGCTGGGTTGGGGGATCCTGGCCCTGCAGCGCCAGGGGTGGCCGCTGCTGGAGACCATCCACCATCCGATCACCGTCGACCGCCGCCTGGAGCTGGCCCATGCCCGCACCCTGCGCGAGCAGATCGGCAAGCGCCGCTGGTATGCGTTCACCAAGATGCAGACCCGGGTGGCCAAGCGGCTGCCTCGGGTGCTGACGGTGTCGGAGTCGTCCAAGAGCGACATCGCCAACGATCACGGCGTGTCACCCGAGCGCATCCATGTGGTGCCGGTGGGCGTCGATCCCAAAGTGTTCTGCCCCGTCGCGGAGATCGCCCGGGTGCCGGGTCGGCTGATCACCACCGCCAGCGCCGACGTCACCATGAAGGGTCTGAGCTTCCTGTTGGAGGCGGTGGCCAAGTTGCGCACGGAGCGCCACATCGAGTTGACCATCATCGGCAGGGCCAAGGCCGACTCGGCCGCCAGCCGAGCCATCGACGAGCTTGGCCTGGCCGGCGCGGTGACGTTCGTGTCGGGGGTGTCGGACCGCCGCATCGTGGAGTTGTACGCCGAAGCCGAGTTGGCGGTGGTGCCCTCGCTGTATGAGGGCTTCTCGCTGCCGGCCATCGAAGCCATGTCTTGCGGGGTGCCGTTGGTGGCCACCACCGGCGGAGCGCTGCCCGAGGTGGCCGGCACCCACGGCGAGACCTGTTTCTTGACCGAGCCCGGCGACGCCGAGGCGCTGGCCGCGGCAATTCAACACGCGCTCGACCACCCCGAGGCCCGCGACCGGGTGGGGCGGGCCGGGCGCGAGCGAGTGGCCAACCAGTGGTCGTGGCGCCACACCGCGGAGCGCACCGTCGAGCAGTACCGGGCGGTGATCGAGCAGGCGGCCCGATCCGAGGCTTCGATGCTCCCGACGACCGGTGCGGCGGTGGGGACGGGCGCAGCCACAGCGGGGCGCTGATGCTGACCGTCGACTACGACCGCCTTGAGCTGCGAGCCGGCGAGCGCCTGCTGGATCTGGGCTGCGGTTTCGGTCGCCACTCCTACGAGGCTCTCAAGCGGGGCGGCGAGGTGGTGGCCTGCGATCTGGCCCGCCCCGAGCTGGAGCAGGTACGAGACCTGGCTCGGCTGCTGGTGAACGAGGGCGAGGTCCCCCGCTCGGTGCTGGCCGCTGCGGTGCAGGGCAACGCGGTGGCGCTGCCCTTCGAGGACGCCTCCTTCGACAAGGTCATCGCTTCTGAGGTGCTCGAACACATCGTCGACGACGAATCGGCCTTCGCCGAGTTGACCCGCGTGCTGCGCCCGGGCGGCCGTCTGGCGGTGACCATCCCGGCGTGCCTGTCGGAGACCGTGTGCTGGAAGCTGTCGAGCGACTACCACGCGCCGGCGGTGCCGGGCGGACATGTGCGCATCTACCGGCTGCGCGACGTGCAGCGCAAGCTGGCCGCTGCGGGGCTTCAGCCGGGCCGCTGGCACCGAGCCCACGCCCTTCACACGCCCTACTGGTGGCTGCGGTGCGCGGTGGGACCGAATCGTGAGATCACCGACAATCGGCTGGTGAGCGCCTATCACCGGGTGCTCGCATGGGACATCACCAAGCGCCCGTTCGTGACCGCGGCCACCGAACGGCTCCTCAACCCGCTGCTAGGCAAGAGCCTCGTCGTATACGCCGACAAGCCGAACGCAGTGCCGGCAGCGGCGTCGGTGAGCGCTGCGATGGAGTCGACCCGTGCCGCGTGACGGCGCCCGCGGCCCGAACTCCTCTCCCACCGTGGACGGGCTGCTGTCCACCGCCGATGCGCAGCGCACGGCGGAGACGATCGTGGCGCGCCAGTTGCCCAGTGGCATGATCACGCGCTTCGAGGACGGTCCTTCTGATCCCTGGAACCATGTTGAGGCGGCCATGGGCCTGGTGCTGACCGGATACCGCCGGCAGGCTGAGGCCGCCTACGAGTGGCTGGCCCGCGTCCAGCGTGCTGACGGGGCCTGGCACCAGTACTACAACGCCGACGGCGTGGTTCAGGACAAGCTCGACGCCAACACGATCGCGTATGTCGCCACCGGCGTGTGGCATCACTGGCTGCGCTTCGCCGACGCCGGGTTCCTCACCGAGATGTGGCCGGTGGTGCGGCGAGCCCTCGATTTTGTGCTCGGCCTGCAGACTCCGAGGGGCGAGATCCTGTGGGCCCGCCACGCCGACGGCACCGCATGGCCCTTCGCCCTGTTGACCGGATCCTCGTCGATCAGCCACAGCCTGCGCTGCGGTCTGGCCATCGCCCATGCGGTGGGCGAGGAACGCCCGAGCTGGGAGCTGGCTCTGGCCCGCCTGGTCCACACCCTCCGCCACCACACCGACGACGCCTTCGCCCCGAAGGGCCGGTGGGCGATGGACTGGTACTACCCGGTGCTGACCGGAGTGCTGACCGGCCAGGCGGCACGAGACCGGTTGGCGTCGAAGCGGGCGACGTTCGTGCATGAGGGCGAAGGTGTGCGCTGCGTGAGCAACCAGGACTGGGTGACCACCGCGGAGACCAGCGAATGCGCCCTGGCCTATCTGGCCGCGGGAGACAGGGCGGCCGCTCTGACGCTGTTC
>JAJDZO010000355.1 GCA_022824605.1 Acidimicrobiia bacterium | reverse complement strand
GCACGAACGGGCGCCGCCCGCCGATCTCGCCGGTGTCTGCGTCGTAGTCGAACCGGTCCACCCGCAGCGTCATGGTGTCGATGTAGTACATGGTGGACTGGTCGGGGCTCCAGCCGATGCCGTTGGAGACACTCACGTCCGACAGCACCCGTCGGGCCGTGCCGTCTGCGTCCACACGATGAAGTCCGCCCACCGCCGCACCGAACTCGGTGGTGCTCATGGTCCCCTGGAAGAGCCGGCCCCGCGGGTCGACCGCGCCGTCGTTGGTGCGGTTGGTCTCCGGCTCGCCGGGCAGCGCGATCACCGTCTCGACCGCTCCCGCGGCGTCGGTGAGCGCCACCGAGGGGCCCAGACCCAACACCAGCCCTCCGCCGGCGCGCGGCGCCACGTTGCCCACCGGCTCGGCGTAGCGCCGCTCACCGACCGGCCGGCCGGTGGCGTGATCGAAGCGGTGAACAACCCCGCCGTCCACGTCCACCCAGATGAGCAGGTCCTCGACCGGAGACCACACGCAACCCTCGCCCAAGGCCGCCCCGGCCGCATGCACCACCTCAGCGTCGATCATCGCAACATCGGTTCAGACATGGCGGCTCCCATCAGGGCGAGGCGCGGTCAGCGTACACTTCGGCGCACCGGCCGGAGCACGGTCAAGGCACCGCCGCGGTCGGGCGTCGAGAGAGTCGGCGGCGGTTGCCGAGACCCGAGCCGAGGAGCGTCATCAGATGAGCGATCCACAGTCCAGCGCTTCGCAGCGGTACACGATCATCTCCTCGGACTGCCATGCCGGGGGAAACATGGCCGCCTACGAGGAGTACCTCGACCCGGCCTGGCGCGACGAGTTCAAAGCGTGGAGGGGCGCCTACCGCAACCCGTACCGCGACCTCCAAGACGATGGCCGCTCCCGCAACTGGGACGACGACCGGCGGCTCGCCGAGCAGTACGCCGACGGCGTCGTAGCCGAGATCACCTTCCCCAACACCGTGCCGCCCTTCTATCCCACCGGGGTGCTGGTAGCCCGCCCGCCGTCGGACCGGGCCGACTACGAACGCCGCTTCGCCGGGGTGACCGCCCACAACCGCTGGCTGCGAGACTGGTGCGACCGCTACCGGCACCAGCGCTGCGGCCTGCCGCAGATCTTCGCCGACGACATCGACGACGCGGTGGCCACCCTCGAATGGGCCGCGGCCGAAGGGTTCCGCAGCTTCCTGCTGCCCCACATCCCGCCCGACAGCCGCCTCCCCGGCTACTGGGACCCTCGCTGGGACCGGCTATGGGCCGCAGCCGCGGACCTCAACCTGATCATGACCCAGCACGGCGGCAACGGCGGACCCGACTACGGCGACGCCCCCGCCGCCGGGGTGATGTTCCTGATGGAGGTGCCCTTCTTCGCGCACCGCAACCTCGCGCACCTGATCATGTCGGGCGTGTTCGAGCGGTTCCCGACGCTGCGCTACGTGATGACCGAGCAGGGCGTGGCCTGGCTGGTGGAAGAACTGCGCCGCATGGACGGCTACCACCGTCAGATGCTGCGGGGCCGTGTCGGCGAACTCGGCTTCGCGGCCGACATCGTGTTGCCGATGAAGCCGTCGGAGTACTTCGACCGCAACGTCTGGATCGGGGCCAGCTTCCCGTCTCCGGGCGAGGCGGCCGCCATCCGCGAGGTCGGCGTCCACAAGGTGATGTGGGGCAGCGACTACCCCCACCACGAGGGCACCTACCCGTACTCGCTGGAGAGCCTCCAGCGGGCCTTCAGCGACTGGAGCGAAACCGACATGAGGGCCCTCCTCGGCACCAACGCCGCCGAACTCTACGGTTTCGACCTCGACCGGTTGGCTCCGCTGGCCGCCGAGCACGGCCCCACCGTGGAGCAGGTGGCCACCCCGCTGGCCGAGATCCCGCCCAAAGCAACCAGCCCAGCGTTCTTCAAGCCGTGACGGCCGATCCTGGCGGCGCCGAGCGTCCGGCATCGTCCAAGCCGTGACGGCTGACCCGGCGGCGCCGGATCCGACCGCGCCGGATCCGACCGCGCCGGACCCGACCGCGCCGTACGCCGGCTTCGAGGGCACGGTCGGCAAGATCTTCTCCACCTCCGAGCCCCACTGGCCCAAACCCCCGACCGCTCCGCCGGGCGCGCCCAACGTGATCGTGATGATGGCCGACGACCTCGGCTACTCCGATCTGGGCTGCTACGGCTCCGAGATCGACACCCCCGAACTCGACCGCCTCGCCTCCGAGGGCCTGCGCTACACCGACTTCCATGTCAACCCGATGTGCTCGCCGACCAGAGCGTCGCTGCTGACCGGGCTCAACCACCACATGGCCGGCATGGCCACCGTGCCCCACAGCGACCCCGGCTTCCCCGGCTACAGCCACGAACTGCGCCACAACGCGGTGACCATGTCCGAGACGTTCCGAGACGCCGGCTGGGCCACGCTCATGCTCGGGAAGTGGCACCTCACCAAGGACGCCCACCTCAGCGACGGCGCCCCCAAGGCGAGCTGGCCCCTGCAGCGGGGCTTCGACCGCTACTACGGCATCCTCGACGCCTTCACCAACTTCCATCAGCCCCACCGCCTCTATGCCGACAACCATCACATCGACGTCGAGCGCTACCCCGACGGCTACTACTTCACCGACGACCTGACCGACCAGGCGATCCAGATGGTGGACGAGCTGAGGTCGTCGCATCCGAGCCGGCCGTTCTTCATGTACTTCTCCCACGGCGCGGTGCACGCCCCGCTGCAGGCGCCTGCGGCGGACATCGAGCGGTTCAGGGGCCGCTACGCCGAGGGATGGGACGTGCTGAGGCAGCGGCGCTTCGAGCGCCAGCAGCAGCTGGGAGTGGTGCCGCCCGACGCGGTGCTGCCGGTCCGCAACACCGAGGAGCGCCACGAGGTCGGCGCCTGGGACGATCTCGACGACCGCTGCCAGCAGCTGTTCGCCCGCTACATGGAGGTGTACGCGGGCATGGTGCACAACGTCGATCGCAACTTCGGGCGACTGCGCCGCCACCTCGAGGCTGTCGGCGAATGGGACAACACCGTCGTGTTGTTCACCAGCGACAACGGCGGCTCCCGCGAGGGCCAGTACACCGGCACGTCGGCCTACTTCCGCACCCTTCTCGCCCAGGTGCGCTCCAACGAACTCGAGGTGGTCGACACCGACTACGCCCGCCTCGACCTGCTGGGCGGCCCCCGCACCCTGGCCCACTACCCGATGGGGTGGGCGATGGTGTCGTGCACGCCGTTCCGGCTCTACAAGATCAACACCCACCGCGGCGGCCACAGCGTGCCGCTGATCGTCAACTGGCCCGCCCGGTTCTCCGCCGGCGCCGCGCTTGCCGGAGGGGTACGGGGCCAGTACCAGCATGTGACCGACGTGTTCCCCACCCTGGCCGAGCTGTGCGGAGTGAGCGTGCCGACGCAACGCTACGGCGTGGCCGCCCCCGCACCGGCGGGGAGCAGCTTCGCGGCCACCTTCGATGACCCGGCTGCGCCGTCCACCCACCGCGAGCAGTACTACGAGAACTTCGGTCACCGCGGCTTCTACCGCGACGGATGGTCGGTGGTCACCTGCCACCGGCCGCGGCGCCCCTTCAGCCAGGACCGCTGGGAGCTGCACAACCTGGCCGAGGATCCCACCGAGTGCCACGACCTCGCCGAGGACCATCCCGACAAGCTCCAGGAGATGCAACAGGCCTGGGACCGGGCCGCCTGGGCCAACCAGGTGTACCCCCTCGATGAGGGCAACCAGCTCATCCGGATCCTGCGCCCGCCGTGGCACGCCGAATTGGCCACCGCCACCACGCTGAGGCCGGGCACGCCGACGCTGGAGCGGTGGCGCTCCCAACAGCTGATCTTCCAGAAGAGCTTCGACATCGAGGTGGCCCTGCACTGGCGCGGCGGCGACGCCGGTGTGCTGGTGGCCCACGGCGATCAGGGCGGCGGATACATGCTCTACGTGGAGGGCGACCGGCTGCTGTTCGCCCACAACGCCTACGGAGACATGACGGTGCTCGACTGTGGGGCGCTGCCCGACGGGGCTTCGAGCGTGAAGCTGGCCATGGAGAATCCCGGCAACCTGGTGTGGAACGCCGCCGTCGGTGTGGACGGCGAAACGGTGGCCGAGGCGCCGGGGCTGGTGTCGCTGATGGCGATGGCGCCCTTCGAGGGCATCGACGTGGGGGTGGACCGCCGCTCCCCGGTGAGTTGGGACGTGTACGAGCGTCACGGACCGTTCCGCTACACCGGCGACCTGCACGCCGTCACCTACCGCCCCGGCGAGTTGGCCCCCGACGCAGGCTCGCTATGGCTCGACTACATCAAAGCCAACGGAACCCGCTACGAGTAGCCGCGGCAACGAGAGCGACAGACATGCACATCGGGTACACGGCTGAACAGGAGGCGTTGCGGGACGATCTGCGGGCCTACTACGCCGATCTGCTCACCGACGAGGTGCGGGCCGGGTTGGGCGCCGAGGACGGCACCGGGCCGGTGCATCGCCGGATCGTGCGCCAGATGGGCGCCGACGGCTGGCTGGCGGTGGGCTGGCCCACCGAGTACGGCGGCCGGGGCCTGTCCGCGGTGGAGCAGTTCATCGTGTTCGACGAGTCGGTGGCGCTGGGCGCGCCCATACCGATGCTCACCATCAACACCGTCGGTCCGACCATCATGCAGTTCGGCACCGACGAGCAGAAGGACTTCTTTCTGCCCCGCATCGCCGGCGGCGAGGCGACCTTCTGCATCGGCTACTCCGAACCCGACGCAGGCACCGACCTGGCCTCGCTGAGCACCCGGGCGGTGCGTGACGGCGACACCTATGTGATCAACGGCCAGAAGACGTGGACATCGCTGGCGGCGGGAGCCGACTACATCTGGCTGGCGGCCCGAACCGACCCCGAAGCCCCCAAGCACAAGGGCATCTCGCTGTTCTGCATCCCGATGGACACCCCCGGCATCAGCATCGAGCCGCTCGATCTGCTGTCGAGCCACGACATCAACCACACCTTCTTCGACGACTGCCGGGTGCCGGCGTCCAGCCTGATCGGCGACGAGAACCGGGGCTGGGGCCTGATCACCAGCCAACTCAACCGCGAGCGGGTCACGATCTGCTCGTCGGGCATGGTCACCAAGCGTTTCGAGGAGTGCGTGGAATGGGCCAAGTCCGCCAAGCGGGCCGACGGTACCCACGTGATCGACGAGCCGTGGGTGCAGCGCAACCTGGCCGAGGTGGCGGCCCGGCTCGAGTTCCTGCGGCTGGCCAACTGGAAGGTGGCCTGGACGGTGGCCAACAAGATCGACGGCGCCGAGCCCGACATGGACACTATCGCCGGGTTCGTGGCCGACTCGTCCGCGGTGAAGGTGTCGGGCACCGAGTTCTACGTCGACGCCTACCGCCGCCTGATGCAGGTGTACGGGCAGCGGGCCTACGTGGTGGAGGGATCGCCGGGGTATCTCAGCCGCCTGGAGATGATGTACCGCTCGACGGTGATCCTCACTTTCGGCGGCGGCACCAACGAGATGCAGCGCGACCTGATAGCGCAGTTCGGCCTCGGCTACCCCCGGGCCGCCCGCTAGGCCTGGACAGGATCGCCATGGACTTCGAGTTGACCGAGGAGCAGCAGGCCGTCCGGGACCTGACCGCTCAAGTGCTCGACGACATGTCTTCACATGAGCGTCTCAAGGCTTTGGCTGCCGACGGCGATCATGTGGACCCCAAGGCGTGGGCCGCGCTGGCGGCCACCGGAGTGGTGGGCGCGTCGGTGCCCGAAGCCCACGGAGGTCTCGGCTTGGACTTCCTGGCCACCGCGGTGGCCCTGGAGGAGGTCGGCCGGCGGGCATCGCCGGTGCCGTTGCTGACCACGGCGGTGATGGGCGCCATGCCGATCGCCGCGTTCGGCACCGAGGCGCAGCAGGCGTCGTGGCTGCCCGGCCTCGCGGCGGGCTCTGTGCTGGCCTGCGCGGCTCTGGCCGAGGACGGGACTGCCCCGTCCGAGCCGCTGACCTCAGCGCGATCAAGCGGGGCCGGGTTCGTCCTCGACGGCGCCAAGGTGCTGGTCGCGGGCGGCCTCGACGCCGACGTGGCGCTGGTGCCGGCCCGCATCGACGACTCCGCAGTGGGCGTGTTCATCGTGCCGACCAACGCCGTGGGCCTCGAACGCATCGGCGTGGAGGTCACCACGGGGCGTCCGGAGGCCCGCTTCGAGTTGTCGGGCGTGCAGGTGGACGCCGACGGGCTGCTCGGCGGGCAGGCCGCCGACGGTGCGGAGATCGTGCGCTTCATCGAGCGCCACGCCAACGTGGGGCTCTGCATGTTGATGGCCGGCGCGGCGCAGGCCGCCATCGCCTTGGCCGCCGACTACACCAAACAGCGTCAGCAGTTCGACCGGCCCATCGCCACCTTCCAGGCCGTCACCCAGCGGGCCGGCGACTCCTACATCGACGCGGAGGCCGTGTGGCTGACGGCCTACCAGGCCGCCTGGCGCCTGTCGGCCGGCTTGCCCGCGGACCGCGAGATCGCCATCGCCAAGTACTGGGCCTGCGAGGGCGGCTTCCGGGTGGTGCATGCCGCCGTCCACGTCCACGGCGGTGTGGGTGTCGACCGTGACTATCCCCTGCACCGCCACTTCCTGGCCGCCCGTCACCTCGAACTGACCCTGGGCCACGCCGATGAGCAGCTGGCCGAACTCGGCCGCCAGATCGCCGCGCCCTAGCCGAGAAGCACCGAGGCGTCAGTCGTCGAGCAGGGATCGGGCCAGCAGCGCGGCGCCCATCAGGCCGGAGTCGTTTCCCAGCGCGGCTGCGCTGACGAAGGTGTCGTCGCCGGCGGTGTAGTCGGCGTAGTCGGCGAGATCGTCACGGACCTCAGCACGGATCATCTCCACGAGCCCGGGCCGAGCGCCGACACCGCCACCGAACACGATGCGATCAGGCGCGAACGAGTACACGAGCACCCGCACGAGCTGGGCCAGGTAGGCCGCCTCCAGCCGCCAGATGTCGTCGCGCCCGTCAGCGGCGGCCGGGTCTACGCCCCATCGTTCGGCCACCGCCGGCCCGCAGGCCATTCCCTCCAGGCAGTCCCCATGGAACGGGCAGTGCCCCGGATAGTCGTCTCCGTCGACCCGGCGCACCGGTATGTGGCCCAGCTCGCTGTGGCGGCGTCCTCGCCAGGGCCGGCCGTTCACCGCCAGCGCGGCGCCGATGCCGGTGCCCACCGTCACATTGGCGAGAAGCGGCGGCCGGGGCACAGGTCCCAACCTCTGTTCGGCCACCGCGGCCGCTTCCACATCGGTCTGGATGTCGCACGGCACCCCGACGGCCTCCGACAGCCGGGCCAGGATCGGCGCACCCGACCAGCCCGGCTTGGGGGTGTCGGTGATCGCCCCGTAGCCCGGCGAGTCAGGATCCAGCTCCACCGGACCGAACGAGGCGATCCCCAGTGCAGCCACCGGCTCGGAGCGTCCGAAGAACTCGGCGACGGCGCCCAGTGTGGTGTCGGGGTCTGTCGTCAGCAGGTAGCGGGCGTCGACGATCTCCAGGTCCGGCGACACCACCGCGCACCGGAACTTGGTCCCGCCCGCCTCCACTGCGCCCAACGTCGGCCCGGTCATCGCAGCGGCGTCAGGCATCCGGGATCACTGAGATGCTCGAGAAGCACATCTCGTCGACGGTCCCCTCGTTCCAGATGATGTAGCGGGGTTCGGGCATGTACAGCAGCGAGCGGTCCCACCAGCACTCGAAGCGCACCGTGTCGCCTCGTTCGATGCGGATGTCCTCCACCGGCTCGTAGTTGAGCTGCCACTCGAAGTCCCACACCGGGATGTCGAGCAGGATCCGCTCGTCGGGAGTGTCGGGATGCAGCGTCATGCGGTAGGCGGCACCGAACTCGTGCATGTGTCCCAGCACGGTGTGGATGGTGCCGGTGTCAAGGGCCGGCAGGTCACAGGAGCTGTAGCCGATGCTGCCTTCGAGGCCGTCGTAGTCGTCGACGGTGCCGCCGCACTGCGCTATGAGAAAATCGGGTATTAGGCGGGCGAAGGCGTCGTACTTCTCGGCTGTCTCGTCGAGCACGTTGGCCCGCAGGCACAGGTTCACATAGCCGTCGACGGTGGCGGCCCGCTCGGCGGCCACCTCGGCCTCGTCGGGCGTGCAGGGCACCTCGGCCGGAGTGAGGTACTGGTTGCTCTCGATGTGGGTCATGCCTGCCGCGACCTCGGCGCTGGTGGCAGTGTCGAGGATGATCCAGGATCCATCCGACGGCGTGTCGTGGTCGAAGTGGTAGTGGATCTGGTTGACGATCATGTCTCCGGGCCACAGGTAGAGCCCGTACCCGTCGGGATAGATGGTGGGCGACTGGCCCGGAGCCCAGCCCTGAATCGAGTACACGCCCCGGCTCTGAAGCCCCGACAGCCCGAAGCATGTCCAGCCCGGCTCGTCGGAAAGGCCCTGCGACGCCTCGATGCGGTCCTCGGCCGCGATGCGGGCCGCGACCTCGGTGGCCGCCGCGGCCGGCACCCGGTAGACGATGGCGTGGTGCACCACCTCCACCTGGTCGGGCCGGAACTCGAAACCCTTGATCCAGTTGCCGTCGCCTTCGGGGTCGGCCACCTCGTGTACCTGGCAACGGTAGTCGTCCTTCTTGACCGGCTGTCCGTCGGCGCGCGAGTACCCGGTGTATAGACCGTCGCGGGGACCGATCTTCTGATCCTCCTCGACGGGGATGACGGCCTGCACACGGGCCACCAACGGGGTGTCGGGCCGCACGTCTAGTCCGCCGCCGGCGTCGGCCCACGCCTTGATGGCCTCCTTCTCGCCGTCGCTGAGCGACCAGTCGTGTACGTACTGCGGGCTCAGATCGGAGGGCAGCCACGGAGGCATGAAGTTGATCTGCGTCAAGAAGGCGATGTCCTCCGCGATGGCGGCCGCGTCACCGGCAGTGTCGAGGGCGAGAGTGCTCCAAGCCGGGCCGTTGGAGCTGTGACAGCTCACGCAGCGTATCTCCAGGATGGGCTGCACGGTGCCCGAGAAGCGGCCGACGGCGAACTCGGGCGACGGGATCTCGCGGCGCAGGTCGCCGGTCGGTTCCGCGCCGACGTCGACCCGGCCGGCGACGAGTTCGAATGTCAGGGTCACCTCGTCGGAGGTGTGGACAAGCCGGGCGATGTGGATCGGTCCGACGTCGTAGTCGCTGCTCAACACGGTGGACGACATGGTGGCGGTGAGCGTGTCGGGGGTGACGGTCAAGGTGCCGGTGAACGTCTCGGTTCGGGTGGTCTCCTTGACGGTCAACTCGCCGGTGACCGCGACCTCGTAGTCCACCCCGTCGGCGAAGGCGGCGTCGA
>JAJDZO010000319.1 GCA_022824605.1 Acidimicrobiia bacterium | reverse complement strand
GGATCTGGGGCTGGGAGTCGCCCCCCATCGTGCCCAGCACCTGGCGAAGGGTGCCGTCCGGGTTGGTGACCAGCGCCGGCGACAGGGTGTGGGGCGGGCGGCGGCCCGGCCCGTACTCGGCCGGATGGTCGGGCACCAGGTTGAAGCCCAGGCCCCGGTCGTGCAGGAAGATCCCGGTGCCGCCGGCCACCAGCAGAGCGCCGAAGCCGTTGGCGTTGGAGTTGATGAGCGACACGCCCATGCTGTCGCCGTCCACCGCGCACAGATAGGTGGTGTCGCCCATGGCCGCCGGAGCGGCGACGTTGCCGGCCCGCTCCGGGTCGATGGCCTCTCGCCGGGGACCGAGCCGGGCCGGATCGACCAGGGCCTCGCCGTCGGCGCCCTCGTGCAGCACCTGGACCCGGTCATGAGCGGCCTGCGATGCGGCCTCGATGAGCAGGTGGGCCCAGCGCCCGTCGTCGCGGTCGCCGATGTCGAGGCCGTCGGCGATCCATGCCCCGGCCAGCGTGAGATAGCCCTGAGAGGTGGGCGGCACCGTCCACAGCACATGGCCTAAGGCCTCGGCCCTCACCGGCTGCACCCATCGGGCAATCGGCCGGGCCAAGTCGTCGGTGCTGTACTCGCCCGCGCCCAGCGCGATCAGCGCTTCGCCGAACTCTCCTCCGTAGAAGCCGTCGCGGCCCTGCTCGGCCACGGCCCGCAGCGCACGGGCAGAGCCCGGGCGCCGCACCACCTCACCGGTGCACAGACCGGCACCTATGTCGGTGTTGCCCTCCACGCCGGCCACCTCGCCGGCTCGCTCGGCCAGCAGGGGCGACGCTGCGAATCCGCCGTCCGCGATCCGGATGGCCTCAGCCAGCACGTCGGCCAGCGGCAGCCGCCCGTAGCGGTCGTGCAGAGCGAGCCAGCCGTCCACCGCGCCAGGCACCGTGACCGAGGCAACATCGCCGTGCAGCGGCATCTCGTCGGCACCCTGCGCCCGCAGCCGTTGCGGGTCGGCCCCCGAGCCCGCGAACCCGGCTGCATCCAACGCCACCGGCGGTCCGCTGCCGCCGTCGTGCACCAGCGCCCACACGTCACCGCCCGGGCCGCACATGTGCGGGGAGGTAACCGCCAGCACCGCGTTGGCCCCGACCGCCGCGTCGGCCGCCGACCCGCCTCGGCGCAGCAGATCCACCCCGACCCCGGTGGCCAGATGGTCGACGGTCGACACCATCCCCGACACCGAAGTCCGAGTCACAGCCGAAGGAAGTTGAGCCATGCCGCCAGTGTTGCCCGCGTCACCTCCGATGGCACCATCGCGCCCTCGCAAGCCAGCGAATCAATAGTGGTCATCCACAGACGGCGTTCGTCAGCACAATATCTGCATATGGGTTAAATTATCATCATAAATGGCGAGGTTCTGGACGCCCTCTATGCGGCCGGCTGCACCGACGCCAGCATCGGCCATCGAACCGTTGAGTTCGACCGGGAAGCCCCAACCCGATGGGATGCGATCCAATCGGCGATCAGGGACGAGACGGCGGTACCCGGTGTGAGGGTGATCGACGTACGCGACAGCATGGACACGCTGCCCGGCAACCGGCCAGAGCGCGCGCCTATTCGCTCGGCCTCTTAGGCACCCGTCGGCAGGGTTTGACCCTGCCGACGGGGCATCAGCTAGTTGGTGCCTATGCGACTCCGGCGGCGTTCAGGGCGCGTTCGGTGAGCACTCTGGCCAGATGGCTGCGGTACTCGGCGTCGGCGTTGAGGTCTTCGGGGGGTTCGAGCCCGTCGGCGGCCACCGCAGCCGCCTCGGCGGCCGATGCCCCGCCGGCCAGCGCGGCCTCCACCCCGGAGGCCCGGACCGGTGTCGAACCCATGTTGACCAGGCTCACACCGGAACCGCCACCGGCGACGGCCACTCCGACTATGGCCCAGTCCTGGGCCCGGCGGTTGAACTTCTGATAGTTCCAGCCGCCGCTGCCGGCCGGCACCCTCACCTCGGTGATCATCTCGTCGTCGGCCAGCACCGACTCGAAATACCCGGTGAAGAAGTCGGTGGCCGCGATCTCACGCGAACCGCCCGGTCCCTGAGCCACGATGGTGCCGCCGAGGGCCAGCACCGCCGCGGGCAGATCCGACGCCGGGTCGGAGTGGGCCAGAGTGCCGCCCAGGGTCCCTCGATGGCGCACGGCCGGGTCGCCCACCAGGGCAGCCACCGACGCCAGCAACGGGCAGGCTTCGGCCAGGTCGGCCGAGTGCTCCAGCTCGCTGTGGCGGGTGAGCGCCCCGATCGCCACCGTGCCGTTGCCGCTGCGGATGTAGCGCAGGTCGTCGAGACGGCCCACGTCCACCAGCACGCTGGGCGTGGCCAGCCGGTAGCGCATCATCGGGATCAGGCTGTGGCCCCCGGCGAGCAGCTTGGCGTCGTCGCCGTGCTCGGAGAGCAGCGAGATCGCGTGATCGGCGGACTCGGCAACTTCGTAATCGAATGCGGCGGGAATCACGACGCACCTCCTTGAGCATCGGCGATGGCTCTCCAAACAGTCTGTGGTGACGCGGGCATGGTCACATCGGTCACGCCCAGATCACGCAGCGCGTCCACCACGGCGTTGATCACCGCCGGGGCGGCTGCGATCGTGCCGGCCTCGCCCACGCCCTTGACCCCCATCGGGTTGGTGGGGCTGGGAGTGGCGTGGCTGTCGAGCCGGTAGCGGGGCGCCTCTGCGGCCGACGGCACCAGATAGTCGCCCAGGTTGGCCGACACCAACTGGCCGTCGGAGTTGTAGACGGCGTCCTCGTACAGCGCCTGGGCCGCACCCTGCAGGATGCCGCCGTGCACCTGGCCCTCGACGAT
>JAJDZO010000184.1 GCA_022824605.1 Acidimicrobiia bacterium | reverse complement strand
ACGAACTGATGGACGGCCTGGCCGAGTTGACCCGAGAGCGCAGTGCCGGGTTCCACACCCATGTCCTGGAGACCAAGACCCAGATCGCCGCCAACCTCGAACGCTACGGCCGCTCCAGCGTGTCGTACCTGGAGGATCTCGGCGTGCTGAGGCCCGGTTCCAGCCTGGCTCACAGCGTGTGGATGGACTCCGACGAGTTCGCCGCGGTCGGCCGCTGCGGCGCGACGATCGTGCACAACCCGGTGTCGAACCTGCGGTGCGGGTCGGGGATCCTGCCCGTGGCCGACCTGCTCGAGGGCGGCGTGAGTGTGGCCCTCGGCGCCGACGGGGCCGCCTCCAACGACAACCAGAACATGTTCGAGGCGATGAAGTTCGCCACGCTGCTGCAGACCCTGCACGGATCGCACCTGCGCTGGCCCCAGGCCCCCGCGATCTGGAAGATGTGCCTTCAGGGCGGGGCCGCCGCGCTCGGCCAGCCGCTGGGTTCGCTGCAGCCGGGATGCGCGGCCGACATCGTGCTGCTCGACACCGAGCGCCATGTGCCGGTGCATGCCGAGGGTCTGGCGACGAGCCTGGTTCTGGCCGAGCACGGAGAGTCGGTTCACACCGTGATCGTCGACGGTGAGGTCATGGTGTGCGAGGGCCGGTCGACCCGCGTCGACGAGGGCGCCATGGCCGAGCGCTCCCGCGCCCTGCAGCGACGCCTCCATGAGAACATGCCCGAACGCCAAGCCTTCTACGACCGCTACGTCGACGTGCTGACGGAGATCCACGACTACGAGATGGCCCAACCGACCCCGGTGGAGCGCCTGGCCCAGATCACCCCGGCCTTCGGGGCCGTCGACTAGCAAAGGGGTGAGGGGACGCCGATGAACGCGGACTGGGACACCACCTGGATCGACAACGAGCACCCGGCGCTGCGTCGCTGCTGGCATCCGGTAGCCCGCAGCGCAGACATCGGCGACGACGCACCCGTGGCGGTGGAGCTGCTCGGTGAGCGCTGGTGCGTGGTGCGACTGGGCGGTGAGTTGACCGCGCTGAAGGACCGGTGCCCGCACCGTTTCTCGCCGCTGAGTGCGGGAACCATCGAGGGCGACACCCTGCGGTGCGCCTACCACGGCTTCCGGTTCGCGCCCGACGGAAGCTGCGTTGAGATACCGGCGGTCGATCCCGGCCTTCCCATACCGGCCCGGGCCTGCGCAACCGCGGCGGCGGGGGTGGCAGAGTCGCTTGATCTGGTGTGGCTGGCTCCTGAGGATCCGATCGCGCCGCTGCCGGAGGTGCCCGAACATCACGATCCGAGCTTCGTGACCTGCCCGCTGTCGCCGTCGGACTGGAACGCGGGCGCGGCCCAGATGGCCGACAATTTCCTGGATCTGGGCCATCTGCCGTTCGTGCATCTGGACACGTTCGGCGACCCCGACGACAAGCTGGTGCGCGACTATCAGATGGAACGTGACGGCTGGCGCTTCACCGCCCGTCACCGCCACTTCACCAAGGCCCTCGACGACTCGATGGGCACCGACGGCGACTTCCGGGTGGTGGAGCGGGAGCTGCTGTTCGTGTTCACCGCCCCGCACCATGTGTATCTGCGCATCGGCTACCCCACCGAGGGCATGGTGCTGACCATCAGCTTCTGCCATCAGCCGGTCGACGCGGCCACCACCCGGCTCTACTGCACCGACTACCGCAACGACATCGACGACGAACCCGGCGCCATCGCCGACACGGTGGCCTTCCAGCAGGCAGTAGCGGCCGAGGACAGCGCCCTGCTGCAACGCATCGACACCAAAGCGGTGCCGCTGGTTGCCTCACTGGAGTACCACTCCAAGGCCGACCGGATCACCCTGGAGATGCGCCGAATGCTCGCCGACCTGGTAGCCGAGACCGCTGCGGAGGTCTCCGGCTAGGCGGAGCGGGGGAAGGCTATGGTCCGTTCGCCGCTGTGGCCTATGTCGACTGTGGAGCCGATGGTGAACCGGGGGGCTCCGGTGGTGCGGCAGCGCAGCACGCCGCCGCCCTCGGAGCGGATGTAGTACAGGGTGTCGTGACCGAAGAACTCGATGTGGTCGACGGTGCCTGAGCGGCCCTCGGTCAGCACCAGTTCCTCGGGCCGCAACAGCACGTCCACCTCGCCGTGCAGCGGCGACTGGAGCTTCATCGGACCCATGCCGGTGTAGGCGATGTCGCCCTCGGCGCGACCGGCCACCGTGTCGGCCTCGCCCACGAAACCGGCCAGCCAACGGTTGGCGGGACGCTCATAGAGTTCCGCGGGCGGGGCCTGCTGGATGACCACACCGTCGCGCATCACGGCCACCTCGTCGCCGAGCACGAACGCCTCGTCCTGGTCGTGGGTGACGAACACGCAGGTCACCTCCAGCTCCCGCAGCAGAGCGGCCACCTCGGCTCGGACCTCCACCCTCAGGGTGGTGTCGAGGCTTGAGAACGGCTCATCGAGCAGCAGCACCGACGGCTGGGGGGCCAACGCCCGGGCCAGAGCCACCCGCTGCTGCTGGCCGCCCGACAGCGAAGCGGGCAACCGGTCGGCCAGATCCTCGATACCCACCATGTGCAGAAGGTCTCGCACCCGCGACGACGCCGGGCGGGGCATGAATCGGCTGCGGGGCCGCTGCGTACGGGGCAACCCGAAAGCCACGTTGGCGGCCACCGTGAGGTGAGGGAACAGCGACCAGTCCTGGAACACCATGCCGATGCCGCGCTTGTGGGCAGCCACATGAACCGACTGAGCAGAGGCTCCGTTGCGGGCCGCGGCCACGCCCGTGGCCCCGTTGCTGGGCTTCGCCGGCCCGGCCATCAGCGTGTCGCCGAGCACGACCCGGCCCGAGTCGAGCCGCTGCAGACCGGCCAGAACCCTCAGCAGGGTGGTCTTGCCGCATCCGCTGGGCCCAAGAATCGCCAGCGTACGGCCCGGCTCCGCCGAGATGGATGCGCTGCGCAGCACCGGCGATCCACCCAACGCGACGCTGGCCTCATCGACGAGGATCCGCCGGCCCCTCGGCGCCGCCGCGCTATCAAGCATTCCTAATACCCTAATGCCGGTATCCCTCACCGCGTCAACCCTAGGGTTCTTCACTCCTGTGACCCCGGCGGGCTTGACGCCACGAAGCCGAGCAAGACGCAGTCGGCTCATGTGCCCATGAGGGCCCCTACCGGTTGCTCAGGCAGCCGCGGACGGCTGGGCCAGCACCTCGGGCAGCGGCTCCGCGTGCACCACCGTCACCCGCCGTGTGGCCCGAGTGAGGGCCACGTAGAGCGAACGGATCCCCTGGCACTCTTCGGCCACTATGCGCGCCGGCTCCACCACCACCGCGGCGTCGACCTCCAGTCCCTTCACCAGACGCACCGGCACCAGCGTCACCGGCTGCTCAAGGCCGGACCGGCCGGGTCCGCCGAAGGTGACGGAGCGGGCCTGCAACTCGGTGCGAAGGGTCTCGTGCAGCGAGTCGGGCACGATCACGGCCACGTTGCCCTCACCCACCTGGATCCGCTCGGTGGCGATCACCTCAGCCAGCGTGTCGGCCACCGCAGCCAGATCGCCGAGCCGCCGCCCACGGCCCGCCGCGGGCGCGCCGATCTCAGCCGCTGCGCCGCACGCCACAATGCGGGGCTCGTCGCCTGAGGTTCGCACCGTCGACGGCGGAGCCGCACCGGGCGCCGCATACGGAAGCACGCGGTTGGCCAGCGCCATGGCCGGCGCGGGGATGCGGTAGCCGATCGTGAGTTCCACCTGCCGGGGCGGGCGACGGTCGGGCAGGCCCTCAAGCACGGACTCCCAGCCGTCGTGAGCCCAGGAGCCGGTGGCCTGCGCGATGTCTCCCACCACCGTCATCGAGCCGTTGAGGCTGCGACGGGCGATCATGCGCAGCTCCATGGGTGAAAGGTCCTGGGCCTCGTCCACCACGATGTGGCCGTAGGTCAACACGGCGTCCTCCTCACGGTGCCCGGCCCGGTATCCCAGCAGCGCCCGGGCCTCGTCGAGCACGGGCACGTCCTGGAACGACCAGGTCACCTCTGCGGCGTGCTGGGCCCGGGGCCGGTGCAGCCGCTCGATCTCGTCGTCGCTGAGCCGGTTGCCTGCCGCGGAGCGCAACAGCGCCTTCGAGCCGTACAGATCGTTCACCAGATGCGCCGGGGTGAGTACCGGCCACATCCACTCCAGCGCCTCACGCACCTCGATCTGATCCGACAGGCTCTCGCGCACCTCGGCCGGATCGACGCTCTGGCGGGCGCTGGCGGCCAGGGCCGCGTAGAACGACTCCTCCACCAGCCTGCGCCCGGCGTTGTGCTTGCGGACCCGCCGGGCCACGTCGGCCACGATCTTCTCGGACTGCTCCACGGTGAGCCTGAGCCGCTGCAGTTCGTAGCCGACGATCAGGTCGTGGCGCAGGCGGCGGCGGCGGTCGCGCACGGCTCGTCGCACCACGCCGGCCATGCGGGGATCGCCCTTGATGCGGCCGACGGACTCGTGGTCGAGCCCGGCCACCCGCACCGCGGGGCTGAGCAGGTCGGCCAGCACGGCCTGCTCCACGCCCGCCTCCCCCAGCGACGGCAGCACCTGCTCGATGTAGGCGAGGAAGAGGCGGTTCGGTCCGACCACCAGCACACCTTGGCTCTCCAGCGGGAACCGGTGGGTGTAGAGCAGGTAGGCGGCACGGTGCAGAGCCACCACCGTCTTGCCGGTGCCGGGACCGCCCTGCACCACCACCACGCCCGGCAGGTCGGCCCGGATCACCTTGTCCTGCTCGCCCTGGATGGTGGCCACGATGTCGCCGAGGCGGCCGGTGCGGGCCGCTTCCAGCGAGGCGATCAGCGCGCTCGAAGGTGTCTGCGAGTCGAGGCGACCGTCGCCGGGCGATGCACCACCTGCGTCGAAGTCCCCGTCGGCGAGGTCGAGACCGATTGCGGCGGTGTCGCCGAAGAGTTCGTCCTCGATTCCCAGCAGAGTGCTGCCCCGCGAGGCGAAATGGCGACGGCGCTCCAGGCCGAGGGGGGCACGGCCGGTTGCCCGGTAGAACGGCTCAGCCACGGGTGCCCGCCAGTCCACCAGGATCGGTTCGTGGTCGACGTCCCACAGGCCCACCCGGCCGATGTAGAACCGCTCGCCCGTTCCTGCGGGGTCGATGCGCCCGAACACCAGCGACCGGTCCCCGATGTTGAGCTTGGTCAGCCGGGCGAGCGCGGCCTCCAACATGGCTTCACGCTCGAAGCGGGCCTGGGTGGTGCCGCCCCGTCCGGTGCGGAACACCGAGGTGGCCATCGAGGCCCGCTCGCGGGCTGTGTCGAGGCAGGCATGGGCCAAGTCGAAGTAGGCCTGCTCGGCTGCTAGGTCGGGATGGCGACTGGTCAAGGCGTAACCCGGCGGGGCTTGGCATGCTGGGTCCGCCACGGAGCGGCGGGCCGCTCCAGGACGGATCCGGCATTCGGGGGAACTGTCGAGGTTACCCCTCTCCCTACGCGACTGGTATGCACCGACAGCGCACGCTCTTATCGTGGGCTGCATGGACCCGATCGAGCCCGCGCCGATCTCCGTGGGGCTGGTGCTCGGGGCGGGGGGCACCGCCGCGGACACCTGGCACGCGGGCGTGGTCGCCGCCCTGCACGATGCCGCCGGCTGGGATGCCCGCAACGCCGATCTGATCATGGGAACCTCCGCAGGCGCCATCACCGGACTGTGCCTGCGGGCCGGTATGCCACCGGCGGACCTGGCCGCGCAGCGGCGTGGACTGCCGATGAGCGACGAGGGACAAGCCATCATCGATCGGGTGGTGACCCCCTACCAGGAGGGCCGAAGTGAACGGGACTGGAACGAGCAGGGACCGCAGTCGCCGACGATGGTGGCCCGATCCCTGTGGCCTCCGTGGCAGACCCGGCCCCTGCACGCCGCGGTGGGGCTGCTGCCCAGAGGCACCCGCACCACCGAGGCCCTCGAGCAGCGCCTGGCCGAACTCCATCCGGAGCCGTGGCCCGCGGCCCGCTTCTGGGTTCCGGCCGTGCGGCTGTCGGACGGCAAGCGTGTGGTCTTCGGCCGCGACGACCTGCTGGTCACCGCCGCGGAGGCGGTGCGGGCCAGTTGCGCGGTGCCGACGCTGTTCGAGCCGGTCACGCTGAGCGGGCAGCGCTACGTCGACGGCGGCCTGCACTCCTACAGCAACGCCGATTTGATGGGACCGCCCGCGTTCGACCTGGTGGTGGTGTCGTCGCCGATGAGCGGCACCGCCGGATGGTCGAAGGTGCGCGGCGGCCTCTCGCAGGCCTGGGCCAGCGCCCGCAACGGTGTCGGGCTGGGCGAGCCCCGTCCGCAGCCCTCTAGCCGGTCGGAGGACCGGGCCTGGTGGTCCGAGCCGCTGGAGTTGGCCTGGAACGGCGGGCGGGCCATGCGGGCGGCACGGCGCCAGTGGGTGGATGACAAACTCCGCGAGGAAGTGGAGGGGCTGCGCCGCCGGGGCATCACCGTGCTGGTGGTGGAACCGGACCCCGAAGGTGTGGACCTGGTGGACGCTCGCCGCTACGAGGGTGCCGACGACGAGGATTCCAGCGATCCCGGGCCGGGGTGGCGCGCCGAGTTGGCCGATGCGGCCGAGCGAACGGTGCGCAGCCTCTTGGCGGACCGCAGCAACCGGCGCCTCGCCGCCCTGTTGCGCCAGGCGGCGCGCTGATCAGCATTCAGGCCCCGACACGGACTTGACGCAGTGATCTGCAGCCGCTTCGACGACAGCGACTTCGTGCGGGCCTGCCGCGGCCGGCCCCATGAACGGGTGCCGGTGTGGTTCATGCGCCAGGCGGGCCGATCGCTTCCCGAGTACCGGGCCGTGCGCGGCGACGGCTCGATACTCGACGCCATCGCCGATGCCGACCGGGCCGCGGAAATCACCCTGCAGCCGGTGCGCCGCTACGGCGTGGACGCGGCCATCCTGTTCAGCGACATCGTGGTGCCGGCTCATGCGGTCGGTTTCGGAGTCGATGTGGTGCCGGGCACCGGGCCGGTCGTCGAGCGTCGCTTCGCTACCCGCAGCGACCTGCACCGCCTGCGCCCTCTCGATCCCGACGCCGACACGCCCTATGTGATCGACACCGTGCGCCGCGCCGTCGCCGAGTTGGAGGTGCCGCTCATCGGCTTCGCGGGCGCCCCGTTCACGGTGGCGTCGTATCTGGTGGAGGGCGGCCCGTCACGCCACCACACCCGCACCAAGGCCCTCATGGTCGGCGACGAGGCGCTGTGGCATGAACTGATGGGCCGGCTCGCCGAAATGGCCATCGCTTCGCTGGTGTCTCAGGTGGAGGCGGGAGCGGCCGCGGTGCAGCTCTTCGACAGTTGGGCGGGAGCACTGTCACCTGATCAGTACCGGCGCAGTGTGGCCCCGCACTCGGCCCGGGTGCTGGAGGCGCTGGGCTCAACGGGCGTTCCGAGGATCCATTTCGGGGTGGGCACCGGCGAGTTTCTCGACCAGATGGGCGACTGCGGTGCAGAGGTGGTGGGCGTGGACTTCCGGGTGCCCCTCGACGAGGCCCGGCGGCGGGTCGGCCCGGGCCGGGCGTTGCAGGGAAATCTCGACCCGGCGGTGGTGTTGGCCGGGGAATCGGCCGCGGTCGACGCAGCCCGTGCCGTGCTGGCCTCCAACGGCGGGCATCCCGGTCATGTCTTCAACCTGGGCCATGGAGTGCTGCCCGAAAGCGACCCCGACGTGTTGGCCCGCGTGGTGCAAGTAGTACACGACGAGGGCCAGGTGCGCTGCGAGTGACCAACCCGTCGGCCGTCATCGGCGCCACCCGCGCCTCGCAGCCGTCACAACCCGCGGCACGCACATGGCGATGACCAGCCGCGTGGCCGTGGTGGGCGCGGGCATCTCCGGGCTGGCCACGGCGCATGAACTCCGGTGCGCCGGAGTCGAGGCGGTCGTGCTTGAAGCCGGCGACCGGGCCGGCGGCAAGATCGACAGCACCCGAATCGGCGGCGTGAGCGTGGACACCGGACCCGACGGTTTCGTGGCCCGCGACACCGCCGCCGCGCAGTTGTGCCGCCGGCTCGGCCTCGGCTCCGAGTTGGTTTCGCCTGCTTCGAGAGGGGCCTTCGTGTGGGTGAACGGGCGCCTGCGGCCGCTGCCGGCCCGTTCGGTTCTCGGGGTGCCGTGGACAGCCGACGCGCTGAGAGGCACCGGCATAGTGTCGCAAGCCGCCGCCAACAGGCTCGCGGTAGGTCTGGCCCAGAGCACGGACCCGCTGCCCGGCGACGCTTCGGTGGGCGAGGCGCTGCGGCCACGCGTCGGCGATGAGGTGTTCGAGCGACTCATCGATCCCCTGCTAGGAGGCATCAACGCCGGATCGGCCGACGAGATGAGCATCGAGGCGTGTGCGCCCCGCCTGTATGAGGCCGTCCGCACCGCAGGCCCGCTCGGCGCGGCCCTCGAACAGGTGGCCGCCTCGCAGGGCGGTGACGGCCACCCGCGGTCGCCGCCGCCGGTGTTCCAGAGCGTGCGCGGCGGCGTGACCCGCATCGTCGACGCTCTTGCCGATGAATTGGGCGACACGGTGAGCCTGTCCACGCCCGTTCAATCGCTGCGCCGGGCCGCTTCGAGCGGCGACCGCCGATGGAGGATGACCACCGCCGACGGCGATGTCGACGCTGACGGGGTGGTTCTGGCCTGCCCGGCCTGGGAGGCGGCTCGCCTTCTTGAGCCGTTGGCGCCTGAAGCGGCCGAGATCCTCGGTGAGATCGAGTACTCCGATGTGGTGATGGCCGTCTTCGCGATACCCAGCGCCCGTCTGACCCGACCGCTTGACGGCAGCGGCTTCCTGGTCCCTCGCAACCAGGGACTGTTGACCACCGCCTGCTCGTGGGCCTCGGCCAAGTGGCGGCACTACCACCACGACGATCTGGCCGTGCTGCGAGTCTCAGCCGGACGTACTGACGACAGGCGCTGGCTCGACCTCAGCGAAGATGATCTGATCACCACCCTCGCGAGCGAGCTCGCCGAAACTTCCATGATCTCGGCGCCCGACGCAACTCAGCGCCGCTTCGAGGTGCGGATCACGCCCTGGCTGCGATCCCTTCCGCAGTATCGGCCCGGCCATCGGCAGCGTGTGGCTGCGGTGGACGCCTGCCTGGCCGCCGAGACGCCGGGGCTCGTGGCCACCGGCGCGGCCCTGCGGGGCGTCGGCCTGCCGGCTTGCATCCACGCCGCCCGACAGGCAGCAACCGCAGTGACGGGGTCGACATAGTGCTAGCCGAAGCGCCGACGTCGGCGGCGGCCGGCGGAGCACCGGCAACCACGATTAGGAGGTGTGTGCTGTGCTAGACGAAGCGTCCGTGGATCCGAGCACTCCTGGCGATTCTGATGTGGCCGAGCCGGTGATGGCGCCGCTCGTCGCCCCCGACACCGGACCGGCCCGCGAGTGGGCCGAGGCCAGCGCACCCCTGGTGACCGTGCATCCCGATGACCTGCCCGAGGGCGACAGCCACCTCAGCGTCACCCGAACCTTCTGCTTCGCAGACCTGTGCGGCTTCACCGGCTACACCCGCTCCCACGGACCTCATGAGGCGGTGGCGATGCTGGGCGAGTTCCGCCGAGTCACCCGTGCGGTGGCC
>JAJDZO010000308.1 GCA_022824605.1 Acidimicrobiia bacterium | reverse complement strand
GCAGCTGTCGCTGCCGCGCCCGATGCGTCTGCGCCTGGTCGCTGTCGCGCCTGGTCGCTGCCGCGCCCGATGCGTCTGCGCCTGGTCGCTGCCGCGCCCGATGCGTCTGCGCCTGGTCGCTGCCGCGCCTGGTGCGTCTGTGGCTGGTCGCTGCCGCGCCTGGTGCGTTTGTGGCTGGTCGCTGCCGCGCCTGGTGCGTCTGTGGCTGGTGGGTCTGCGCCTGATGCGTCTGCGCCTGGTCGCTGCCGCGCCTGATGCGTCTGTGGCTGGTGCGTCTGTGGCTGGTGCGTCGGAGTCTGTTCATCCTGATGACTGATCCTGATGACTGATCCTGACGACTCACCCTGATGACTCATCCTGATGACTGACTAGGAGTAGAACCATGCGAGCTGTAGTGATTACTGCTCACGGAGGGCCCGAGGTGCTCAAGGTGCGCGAGTTGCCTGATCCGGTGCCCGGTCCTGACGAGGTGCTTGTCGATGTCGTCACCACCGCCGTCAACCGGGCCGACCTGATCCAGCGTCTGGGCCTGTACCCGGGCCGGGCCAGCGTCGTCGGCCATATACCGGGTCTGGAGTTCGCGGGCCGGGTGGCCGCCGCCGGCGATCGGGTGACCGAACACGCGGTCGGAGATCCGGTGATGGGGCTTGTGGGCAACGGCGGCGGCTACGCCGAGCGGCTCACAGTGCACGAGCGCCAGGCCATGGCCGTGCCCGACGCGCTCGGGCTCGACGCCGCCGGCGCCTTCAGCGAGGTGTTCATCACGGCCTGGGACGCGCTGGTACGCCAGGGTGGGCTCACCTCGGGCCGGTGGGCGCTCGTGCATGCGGGCGCATCAGGGGTCGGCACCGCCGCGATCCAGATCGCCAAGGCGATGGGCGCACGGATAGCGGTCACCGCCTCGGCGGGAAAGCACCACGTGTGCCGCGCCCTCGGCGCCGACCTCGTGATCGACTACTCGAGCGAGGACTTCGCCGAGGCGGTTCTGTCGGCCACCGGCGGCGCTGGCGTGGACGTGGTGCTCGATGTGGTGGGCGGCGACTACCTGCCCCGCAACGTCTCGTGCCTTCGCATCGGCGGGCGCATCCTGCAGGTCGGGGTGATGTCGAATGCGTCCGTGGCGTTCAACCCGTTGGGGCTCATGTCCAAGCGGGCGGCGCTGATCGGCACCCTGCTGGGATCGCGGCCGGTGGAGGAGAAGATCGCCGTGACCCGCCAGTTCGCCGCGGAGGTGCTGCCCCACGTCGCTTCATGCGCTCTGGCCCCGGTGATCGACAGCCGATTCCCGCTCGAAGAGGCGCCCGACGCCCACGAACGCATGGAGGCCAACCTCAACGCCGGCAAGATCGTGCTGGATATCAACCCTGAATGATCAACCCTGAATGATCAACCCTGAATAGACGCCGCCTGGGCTAGAGGCTGCCGTAGAACCAGCCGCGTGTTTCTAACGCGTGTTTCTCTAACGCTCCGCCATGGGTATGTAGTCGCGCTTCGGAGCACCCTTGTAGATCTGGCGGGGGCGGTAGATGCGGGAGTCCTGCTCCACCATCTCGTTCCAGTGGGCCAGCCAACCCGGCGTGCGACCGATAGCGAACAGCACCGTGAACATGTTCGTGGGGAACCCCAGAGCCTGGTAGATGAGCCCCGAATAGAAGTCCACGTTCGGGTACAGGCGCCGGCTGACGAAATACTCGTCGGCCAGGGCCACTTCCTCGAGCTTGAGGGCGATGTCGAGCAGCGGGTTCTTGCCGATCACATTGAACACGTCGTGGGCGGCCGTCTTGATGAGCATCGCCCGCGGGTCGTAGTTCTTGTAGACGCGGTGCCCGAAGCCCATCAGCCGGTACTCGCCCCGCTTGACGCCGGCGATGAAGCTGTCCACCTCGTCGTAGGAGCCGATCTCCGACAGCATGTTGACGACCGCCTCGTTGGCGCCGCCGTGCAGCGGGCCGTACAGCGCGGCGCAACCGGCCGCGATGGCGGTGTAGGGGTCGGCGTGGCTGGAGCCCACCACCCGGGTGGCGGTGGTGGAGCAGTTCTGGCCGTGGTCGGCGTGCAGGATGAACAGGATCCGCATGGCCTGCACCAGGGCCGGATCGGGCTCGTAGTCGCCGCCCACGTCGAACATCATCTTCAGAAAGCGGGTCGGATAGTCGTCGGCGTTGTCGGGGAACATGAACGGCAGGCCCTTCGAGAACCGGTAGGCCGACGCGGCCAGGGTGGGCATCTTGGCGATCAGCCGCACGATCTGGGCCCGGCGGTTGTCGGGGTCGAAGATGTCTTTGGCCTCCGGATAGAAGGTGGACAGCCCGGCCACTCCCGACATCAGCAACCCCATCGGGTGGGCGTCGTAGTGGAAGGCGTCGAAGATCCGCCTGCGGAAGTTCTCGTGGATGAACGTGTGACGGGTGATCTCGTAGACCCACTCGTCGAGCTGCGCCTCGCTGGGCAACTCGCCGTACACCAGCAGGTAGGCGACCTCCGGGAAGGTGCTGTGCTCGGCTAGCTGCTCGATGGGGTATCCCCGGTAGCGCAGGATGCCGGCATCGCCGTCGATCTCGGCCACCGAGCTCGATGTGGCCGCGGTGGTGGCCAGACCGGGGTCATGGAACCAGACATTGCCGAGGAGCTTGCGCCACGCGGCCGAATCGACGCCGCCGTCGACGATGGGGATGTCGACTGACCGGCCGGTCCGGTTGTCGGTGATCGTGACGCTCTCGTTCATGTGACGCTCGGGTTCATGTGATGCTCTCGTTCATGTGAGCTTCGGATTCATGTGACGCTCGGGTTCAACGTGACGCTCTCGTTCATGTGATGCCCGGGTTCAACGTGAAGCTCGGGTTCAAACTGATGCGCTGGTTCATCGGCGATCACATTACAGGGGAGTGTTGTCGTGGCGACGCCTGGGCAGGCGCTCGCGTTTGGCGGCGAGCATCTCCAGGGCGGCGCAGATCTCCTGGCGGGTGTCGGCGGGCTCGATCACCGAGTCGATGGCGCCCCGCTCAGCGGCAATGTAGGGGTTGAGCAGGCGCTGTTCGTAGGCCGTCTCCAGTTCGGCCCGCTCTGCCTCGGTGGCCGAGCGGTGCAGGATCTCCACCGCGCCCTTGGCGCCCATCACTGCGATCTCGGCGGTGGGCCAGGCCAAGGCCACATCGTTGCCCATCGTCTTGGAGTCCATCACGATGTAGGCGCCGCCGTAGGACTTGCGCAGGGTGACGTTCACCCGGGGCACGGTGGCCCGGGCGTAGGCGAAGGCCATCTGGGCGCCGTAGCGGATCATTCCCCGCCACTCCAGATCCTTGCCCGGGTAGAAGCCGGACGTGTCCACGAACGTCACCAGCGGCAGGTTGAAGGCGTCGCAGAACGATACGAAGCGGGCGCCCTTGCGAGAGGCGGTGATATCGAGGGTCCCGGCCAGCGACTGGGGCTGGTTGGCCACGATCCCCACGGGGCGTCCGCCGAAGGAGGCGAAAGCGGTGACCAGGTTGGCGCCCCAGAACGGGTGGGTTTCCAGCAGATCGCCATCGTCGGTGACCGCGACGAGCACGTTGCGAACGTCGTAGCTTCCGCCCGACTCGGCCGGCAGCACGTCGAAGGCCTCGGGCGCCGCCCGGCTGATGGGATCGGTGCAGGCCCGACCGGGAGGATCCGAGTGGTTGCTGTCGGGGAGATAGCCGAGCAGCTCGGCCGCGGTCTCGTCGGCGTCGGCTTCATCGGAGGCCACGAAGCTCGCCAGCCCCGAGGTGAGAGCGTGAGTCTCGGCGCCGCCGAGATCGGCTCGGTCCACCGGCATCCCGGTGAAGTGCTCCACCATCTGTGGCCCGACCACGAAGGCGTACGCATCGGCGGTCATCACCACGAAATCGGCCAATCCCAGCAGCAGGGCCGGACCCGAGACGTTGGGGCCCGATGCGATCACGATCACCGGCACCACCCCGGAACAGCGGGCCAGTTCGGTGGCCGCCGTGGCCCAGCCGTGAAGGGCGTCCACTCCCTCGTTGAGGTCGGCGCCCGACGAGGCCAACCGCAGCAGCACCGGCAGTCGCTGCGTGCGGGCCAGGCGGGCGGCGGAGGCCATGTCGTGCCCGTCGGCCGGTGCCAGCGCTCCGCTGCGATCCTCGCTGGCGCTGCGGGCATCGATCTCGACGACACTGCGTCCGTCGAGCGCAGTCACTCGGCAGCGAACGAATCCGCTGGATCCGGCCCGCAGGTTGACTTCGCTCGTAGGGGAGCCCGCTGTCACGCTGTTGGACGCTGTCGCGCCGCTAGGTGCTGTCACGCTGCTAGGAGCCGGCAGGCTGCTGGAGCTGTCACGCCGCTGGAGTCTGTCGCGCCGCTGGAGGCTGTCACGCTGCTCGGCGCCGACACGCTGCTTGGGGCCGACACGCTGCTGGACGCTGTCACGCCGCTAGGTGCGGGTGCGGATGATGTTGAGGGCGCTGCCGGCTCGGAACCACTCGATCTGCTCGTCGCTGAGCGTGTGGTGCGCCTCGAAGGACCAGACCGAGCCGTGCGGCGCGGTGACTTCCACCGTTACCGGCCGGTCCGGCGCCAGCTTGGCCAAGCCCCGCACCGCGATCCGGTCGTCGGTGCCGATGCGCTCGTAGTCGTTCGCATCGGCGAACGTGAGCGCCAGCACCCCCTGCTTCTTGAGGTTGGTCTCGTGGATGCGGGCGAAACTGCGGGCCAGCGCCACCACGCAACCCCGGAACCGGGGCTCCATGGCGGCGTGCTCACGGCTGGAGCCCTCACCGAGGTTGGCATCGCCGATGAACACCCACCGCCGGCCGGCCTCGTGGTACTCGCGGGCGATGTCGGGCAACGGCTGGACCTCGCCGGTGATCTGATTCCTGCCGTGACCGACCTCGAAGCCGCCGGCCCCGTTCGAGGATCCGAACCCGTTGACCACGCCGAGGTACAGGTTGCCCGAGATGTTCTCGAGATGTCCCCGGTAGCGCAGCCACGGGCCGGCCGCGGAGATGTGGTCGGTCGTGCACTTGCCTTCGGCTTTGGCGATCACGGGCAGATCCTCGAAGTCGCGTCCGTCCCAAGCGGCGAACGGTTCAAGGAGTTACAGGCGATCGGAGTCCGGCGACACCCGGACCTCGGTGGCCGACCCGTCAGCGGGCGGCGCCACGAAGGTGTCGGTGCCCGGGTCGAAGCCGTCGGCGGGCAACTCGACGCCCGACGGCGCAGCCAGCGCCACCGCATCGCCGTCGCCGTTGGTGAGTGTGCCGGTGGACGGGTCGAAGTCGACGGTGCCA
>JAJDZO010000065.1 GCA_022824605.1 Acidimicrobiia bacterium | reverse complement strand
CACCGAAACCATCGACACCTGGGCCCAGAACTGGAACCAAGACCCCCAACCCATCGCCTGGACCCAACCCGCCAACGACATCATCGCCAAAGTCAAACGAGGACGAGCCGCCCTAACCAAATCCGCGACAGACCACTAGGGTCGTGGACATGAACGACCGGATCGGTTCAGAAGCGAGCGAGTCTCTGGGCGCCAACGCCTGGATCATCGACGAGATGCGCGACCTGTGGGCGGCCGATCCGGCCTCGGTGGACGAAGCCTGGCGCGCCCTGTTCGAGGGAGAGACGCCCGACACCCCGAACGCAACGGCAGCGCCCGCGCCCTCGCCCGCGGCGCGCACCACCATCGACACCACCGCTACCGACGTGACCGCACCCCCGGCCGACTCTGCCGCCGCGACGGCAACCCTCGCGGGCGAACCACCGCCGCCGCCCAAGCCACCGAAGCGAGCGAGGAAGGACGCCAAGGCCGGCGCCCCCATCGGTGAGCCGATCCGAGGAGTGGGCGCTCGCATCGTGTCGAACATGGAGGCCAGCCTGGCTGTTCCCACCGCCACCAGCTTCCGAGACGTCCCCGCCAAGCTGCTGGAAGTCAACCGCATGATCATCAACGGCCACCTCAGCCGCAAGATGGTTCGCAAGGTGTCGTTCACGCACCTCATCGGTTACGCGGTGGTTCGAGCCATCACCGACACCGTCCCGGCGATGAACAACATCTACGTCAGCGACGCCGCCGGCAAGCCGAGGATCGTGCGGCCCGAGCACGTCGGTCTCGGCATAGCGGTCGACATCGCCCGCGACGACGGCACGCGGTCGCTGATGGTGCCGTGCATCCGCGACGCCGACACCCTCGACTTCTCCGAATTCGTGCAGCGTTACGACGAACAGGTGGCCAAGATCCGCGAGAACAGGTTGAGCGCCGACGACATGAGCGGCGTGACCGTCACCGTCACCAACCCGGGCACCATCGGCACCCAGCAGTCGGTGCCCCGGCTGATGACGGGACAAGGCACGATCGTGGGCGTGGGGGCGCTCGCCTTCCCGACCGAATACGAGGCGGCCGACCCGTCGATGCTGGCGGATCTGGGCGTGAGCAAGCTGGTGACGATCAGCAGCACCTACGACCACCGCGTGATCCAAGGCGCCGAGTCTGGACTGTTCCTGCAGCGGATACATGACCTGCTGCTCGGCGAGGACGACTTCTACTCGCAGGCCTTCAAGTCTCTCCACATTCCCTACGAGGCCGTGAAGTGGCGGCGCGACTTCAATCCGGTGGACCGCGAGACGGCCATGCTCGAGAAGCAGGCCAAGGTCAACCAGCTCATCAACCAGTACCGGGTGCGGGGCCATCTGATCGCCGACCTCAACCCGCTGCGCGACGAAGCACCGGTGATGCACTCCGAACTCGATCCGGCCACCTACGGGCTCACGATCTGGGACCTGGACCGGGAGTTCCTGACCGGCAGCGCGACCGGCATCTACGCCACCGTGGGCCCGGACCGCCGCATGAAGCTCGGCGACCTGCTGGGAGTACTGCGTGACGCCTACTGCCGCACCGTCGGCGTGGAGTACATGCACATCCAGGAGCCCGAGGAGAAGCGCTGGATGCAGGAGCAGATCGAGGGTGCCGACACCGCGCTGAAGGCCGAAGACCAGCAACGCATCCTCAGCCAGCTCAACGCGGCGGAAACTCTCAGCAGCTTCCTCGGCACCAAGTACGTCGGCCAGAAGCGCTTCGGCCTCGAAGGCGCCGAGTCGGCCGTGCCGATACTGGACGCCCTGTTGACGTGCGCCGCCGATGAGCCGTTGGCGGAGGTGGTGATGGGCATGGCCCACCGCGGGCGCCTGAACGTGCTCGTCAACCTGGTGGGCAAGACTTACCACGAGTTGTTCAAGGAGTTCGAGGGAGCCATAACCGAGGACCAGATCCAGGGCAGCGGCGACGTGAAATACCACCTCGGCCAGATCGGCGCCTACGAGAGCCCGTCGGGCAAGCACCTGCTGGTGGAGATGGCCGCCAACCCCTCCCACCTGGAGGCCGTCGACCCGGTGGTGGTGGGCATGGCCCGGGCCCGCATGGACAACATCGCGCCCGGCAGCAGCTACGGCCCCTACCCGGTGATGCCGCTGCTGATCCACGGCGACGCCGCCTTCGCGGGCCAGGGCGTGGTGGCCGAGACGTTCAACCTGAGCCTCATCAAGGGCTACCGGGTCGGCGGGACGATCCACCTGGTGATCAACAACCAGCTCGGGTTCACCACCACGCCGGACTCGGCCCGCTCCACCCAGTACTCCACCGATGTGGCCAAGATGGTCGGCGCGCCGATCTTCCATGTGAACGGCGACGACCCCGAAGCCTGCGTGCGGGTTGCCCGCCTGGCGTTCGCGTACCGCCAGCGGTTCAACAAGGACGCCGTGATCGACATGATCTGCTACCGGCGCCACGGCCACAACGAGGGCGACGATCCCAGCTACACCCTGCCGGAGATGTACCGCCGCATCGACGCCAAACCCTCGGTGCGCACCCAGTACCGGGAGTCGCTGCTGATGCGGGGCGACATGAGCGCCGAGGACGCCGACGCCTCGCTGGCCGAGTACCGCGACCAGCTGCAGGCCGCTCTCGACGAGACCCGAGACGCCGCGCCCGGCCACAACATCCGCGCCCGGCGTCCCCCCGAGCCGATGGGCGTGATGCCCCATGTGCGCACGTCCATCGACTCGGTCACCGTGGAACGGATCTACGACGCGCTCAACACGGTGCCCGAAGGCTTCACCCTGCACCCCAAGCTGGCCCGGCAGTTCGAGCAGCGCAACAAGCTGTTCCGCAGCGGCGAGTTCGACTGGGGGGTGGGCGAGGCGATGGCCTTCGGGTCGCTGCTCATGGAGGGCACCCCGGTGAGGCTCAGCGGTCAGGACAGCCGCCGGGGAACGTTCTCGCATCGACATTCCACGCTGGTGGACTACGTGACCGGCGATGAGTACGTGCCCCTGACACCCCTGTGCACCCGCGAAGCCGAACTGTGGATCTACGACTCGCTGCTGTCGGAGTACGCCGCTTTGGGCTTCGAGTACGGCTACGCGGTGGCCAAGCCCGAGGCCCTGGTGATGTGGGAGGCCCAGTTCGGCGATTTCGCCAACGGGGCCCAGATCATCATCGACCAGTTCGTGGTGGCCGCCGAGGACAAGTGGGACCAGCACTGCGGGATCGTGATGCTGTTGCCTCACGGCATGGAGGGCCAGGGCCCCGAGCATTCGTCGGCGCGCATCGAGCGGTTCTTGACGCTGGCCGCGGAGGACAACATGCATGTGTGCCAGCCCACGACCGCCGCGCAGTACTTCCACCTGCTGCGGCGTCAGATGATCCACCGAGTCCGCAAGCCGATGATCGTGTTCACGCCCAAGTCGCTGCTGCGGGCCAAGTCGGCCCGCTCGAAGGTGGCCGACCTGTCGTCGGGGACCTTCGAGGAGGTGCTCGGCGACCCCGCCAGCGAGGCAGGGACCGTCGACGCGGAGGCGGTTACCAGGGTGGTGTTCTGCAGCGGCAAGGTGGCCTACGCCGCAATGGAGCTGCGCGACGAGCACAAGGCTCCGCTGGCCGTGTGCCGGATCGAGCAGATGTTCCCGTGGCCCTTCGGGGCGGTGGACTACGAGCTGCGCCGGTATCCGAACGCCACCGAGATCGTGTGGCTGCAGGAGGAGCCCGAGAACATGGGCGCCTGGAACGGCATCAAGGGACGGCTGTATGAGGCCCACGGCGACGGCTACCACATCCGCAGGGTGAGCCGACCCGAGTCGGGCAGCCCCGCGGGCGGGAGCCCCACAGTTCACGCCCAGGAGCAGCAGGACCTTCTCGACTCGGCGGTGCTGGCCTGAGCGCCACCGCCGACGATCAACCTGCAGTCGGCGGAGAGTCAGCGGAGCAACTGCACCGGTGAGCACCCGACCGCAAGCCGACGATCACCGCTTGGCGGCCGAGTTGGCCCGGCGGGCGGGCGAGTTGCTGGTCGCTCTGCGCAGTCGGCTGGTCACCGATGGGGCGCCCACGGCTGTGCTGCGGGCCGAAGGCGACCGCCGGTCCCATGAACTGCTGGCCGGTGAGCTGGCCTCGGCCCGCCCGCACGACGCGGTGCTGTCCGAGGAGGGCCTCGACGACCCGGCCCGGCTCGACGCTGAACGGGTGTGGGTGATCGATCCCCTCGACGGCACCCGGCACTACTCGGAGCCGGGTAGTGCCGAATGGGCGGTGCATGTGGCGCTGGTCGTCGCCGAGCGCCCGGCCGCCGGTGCGGTCGCCCTGCCCGCGCGGGGGTTGACCTTCTCGACCGCGGATCCGCCGCGCCTGGCGGAGCCTCGCAGCGGGCCACCTCGACTGGTGGTGTCACGTTCACGACCCCCGAGGCAGGCCGATGCGGTGGCCGCCGCGCTCGGCGCCGACACCGTGTCGCTGGGCTCGGCCGGCGCCAAAGCGATGGCCGTGGTCCAGGGCGACGCCGACGCCTACGTCCACGCGGGCGGCCAGTACGAGTGGGATTCGTGCGCCCCGGTGGCGGTGGCCGCCGCGGCGGGCTGCTTCGTCAGCCGTCTAGACGGCAGCAAGCTCCGCTACAACCAGCCCGACCCCTACCTGCCCGACCTAGTGATCTGCCGCCCCGAACTGGCCCGCCCGCTACTTGCAGCACTGTCGGCCTCGTAACGACGCCGTCCGCCGACAACGGCTGTGTCGCGCCTGGGCACCAGCTGTGGGCGCGTGCTACTTTGATGTGATCAAAGTGAGTCCAGCCTTCGGCGGCATGCCGTTGAGGGCTGTCCGAACAGGGGGACCAATGACCACCAACCAATTCTCCAGACGCACGTTCCTGGGAGGCACGGCGGCCGGCGCCGGGCTGCTGCTGGGCGGCAGCACGCTCATCACCGCCTGCTCGGGCTCGTCTGAGCCCCCGCCCGCGGCTCCGCTGACGCCGGTGAACTTCCATCTGAGCTGGTTCGACTCGGTGCAGTTCGGCGGCTCCTACCTGGCCGACGCCAACGGCCATTACGCGGCCCAGGGCCTCGACGTGACGCTGGTGCCGGGCGGACCGGGCGTGTCGCCCGACACGTCGGTCATCGCAGGCCAGTCCATCATGGGCATATCGGCCGCCAACTTCGCCGGCCAGGCGAAGGCCGACGGCGCGCCCATCAAGGTCGTGGGCGTGGCCATGCAGCGCAACCCGTTCGTGATCGCCTCGCTGACCAGCAACCCGATCAACGAGCCCAAGGACCTGGAGGGCCGCAGGCTCGGCATGGCCTTCAACAACCAGCTCGACTTGGAGCTGCTGTCCTCGCTGAACGGCGTCGATGTCGACGCCATCGAGGTCATCCAGGCCGACTACGACCCGGCCCCGCTGGTCACCGGCGAGGTGGACTCGCTGCTGTGCTGGCTCGTCGACCTTCCCGTGGCCATGACCGTGGCCGGCATCGACAACACCACCATGCTGTTCGCCGACTTCGGCTACGCAGTGCACAGCCAGACCTACATCGTCACCGAGGACACGCTGGCCAACCGCCGCGACGACGTGCTCGCGCTGCTGAGGGGCGAGATCCTGGGCTGGCAGGACCACAGGGCCGACCCCGACACGTCCGCGCAGGTGACCGTCGACCGGTTCCCCGACGCCGGCATGGATCTGGAGACCGAGACGATCAAGGCCCACGAGTTCGTCAAGCTCATGTTCAGCGACGTGACCGACGCCAGCGGCTTCCTGTGGTGGACCGACCAGTCGGTGGCCGACAACATCCGGGTGCTCAAGGCTCTGGGCGTGAACGTGACCGAGGACTTCTGGGACCGGTCGCTGCTGGAGGAGATCTACGCCGACGGTCCCGTTATCTAGCGAAGGAACCACAGCGGCCTGTAGACACCGCGGGTGATGGCCCGGCGGGGAGCGCCGGTAGACGTCGTCGGGGTCGGTCGCACATTCGCCCTCGCCGGCGACGAGGTGTCCGCGCTGCGCGGGCTCGACATGCACGTGCCCGCGGGCGGCTTCACCGCGCTGATCGGGCCGTCGGGCTGCGGCAAGTCCACCGCGCTGCGCCTCGTGGCCGGTCTGGACACCCCCGACGAGGGCACCATCGACTCCGGCGGTGCGTCCCCCGACGAGATGCGCAGGGGCCAGCGCATCGGGGTGGCCTTCCAGGATCCGTCGCTGCTGCCGTGGCGCACGGTCACCACCAACATCCGGTTGGCGCTGGAGCTCGTCGGCCGGCGCCACGACACCAAAGCGGTCGACGAACTGGTCGAACTGGTCGGTCTGCAGGGATTCGAGAAGGCCCGGCCCTCGCAGCTGTCGGGAGGCATGCGCCAGCGGGTGGCCATCGCCCGGTCGCTGGTCACCAACCCGGACCTGCTGCTGCTCGACGAGCCCTTCGGCGCCCTCGACGCGTTGACCCGCCAGCAGCTCAACGACGAGCTGCAGCGGATCTGGTCGGCCCGGGGCACCACCACCATCCTGGTCACCCACTCGATCCCCGAGGCGGTGTACGTGGCCGACGAGGTGCTGGTCATGTCGCCCCGTCCGGGCCGGATCGTGGCCCGCCACACCATCGGCTTCGAGCGGCCCCGCACCCGCGAGCTGCTGCTCACCGACCGGTTCCACGCCGAGGTGGAGGCGGTCTCGGCCAGCCTGCACCGCTCCGAGGGGCAGGTCGTGCAACTCGACACGGACCCCGGTTGAGCCCCGCCGCCGACACCGCGGCCACCGCAACGGCACGCCCGGCGGGCGGCAGCCGGCTCGACCGGGTGCCGCCGCGGCTGCTGAGTTCGGCGGTCGGGATCGCAGTGCTGCTGCTGTGGGAGTTGCTGGCCCGCACCGTCTACGCGGGCTCCTACCGGCTGTCGCCGCCCACCGCGGTGGTGGTCGAGTTCTTCGAGTTCCGGGGCCTGTACCTGCGCAACCTGTGGCACTCGACCAAGACGGCGGCCTGGGGGTTCCTGTGGGGGAACCTGGCGGCGATGGCCCTGGCCGTGACCGCGACGCTGGTGCCGTGGCTGCGGCGCAGCATCGGCGCGGTGGTGCTGACCGTATTCTGCCTGCCGTTCATCGCGATAGCCCCGATCCTGCGGCTGATCACCGGACCGGGCAACGCCACCCCCATCGCGCTGTCGGCGCTGGCCGTGGTGTTCACGACCTACGTGGCCGCGCTGCTGGGCTTCGACCTGGCGCCGGGCAGCGCCCTCGACGTGATCCGCTCCTACGGCCGGGGGCGGCTGACCGCATTCCGCAACGTCCGGGTCCGGGCGTCGGTCCCGGCGCTGTTCGCCGGCCTTCAGATCGCCGCGCCGGCCGCCTTCCTGGGGGCGGTGGTGGGCGAGTTCACCGGCGCTCACCGCGGTCTGGGGATCCTCACGGTCAGGGCCCTGGGAGCCCTGCAGACCGACCGGATCTGGGTGATCGCGGTGATGTCCACCATCGTGGCCACCGGCGGATACCTGGCCATCGGGGCGCTGGGCCGGTACCTGTGCCCCTGGTCGCCGGCATTGGATGTGGGCGCGGTGCCGGTGCCCCGAATCGAGCCCGGCCTGCTCAACCGGCTGGCCGGGCTGGCGGCCCCCATCGCGGTGGTGTTCGTCTTCTGGTACGCGTTCTTGTGGGTGTTCGGGATCGAGCCGTTCTTCGCCAAGACGCCCGTCGATGTGTGGGCCGAGCTGTTCTCGGTCTCCGAGGCGCCCGAGACCCGCTCGATCATCTTCGGGGCGCTCGGCACCACGATGTGGACGACCTCGCTGGGCTACGTGGTCGGTCTCGTGGGCGCGCTGGCCAGTGCCCTCGTGTTCATCCTGGTGCCGTGGCTGGAGCGGGCCTTGATGCCGATCGCGGTGGCGCTGCGGTCGATACCGATCATCGTCACCACGCCGGTGATCATCCTGTTCGTCGGGCGGGGCCTGCTGACCACCACCGCCATCGTGGCCGTGATGTCGTTCTTCCCGACGCTGGTCAACTGCTACACGGCCATGACCCGCACACCGGAGGGGATCCTCGACGTGCTCAAGTCCTACGACGCCACCTCCGCGGCCAGCGTGCGCAACGCCTACCTGCCGACATCGGTGCCGGCTCTACTGGCCTCGGCCCGCATCGCGGTGCCCACCTCGCTGCTGGGCGCCACCGTGGCCGAGTGGCTGGCCACCGGCGACGGGATCGGGGCGGTGATGGTGACCGCCTTCACTCGCAACGACTTCAAGATCCTGTGGGTGTCGGTGGCGGTGCTGACCATCGTGGCCGTGATCGGCTACTGGCTGGTGGCCGCCTTCGAGCTTCGTACCCTCGAACGCATGGCTCCGGGAACTTCAAGATGACCGTCGCCGCCGCGATCCCGCCCGAGGGTCCCATCCCAGAGGCGTCGAGTGAACAGGGCGCGGTTCTGGACCGCTACGACGAACTGGCCGCGCTGCTGGCCGGAATGGACGACCGCCCGCCGGCCGACCCGGCACTGTCGGCCGCGGCGACGCCGGTGCTGCTGCATGAGGCCCGCCTGCTGGACGCCGGGCGCTTCGAGGACTGGCTCCTCGGCTGGACCGACGACGCCGTGCTCTGGGTGCCGCTCTCGGCGCCCGCTCACCCCGGCACCGACCAGTCCCTGCTGCTTGACGACCGGCGACGGCTGGCGGAGCGCGTCGAATGGCGCCGCGACCCGTCGGCCTGGGGCCAGCAGCCGCCGTCGCGCACCAGCCGCATCGTCGGCGGCGTGGAGGCCTGGCCCGCACCGGGAGGTCTGGTCACCAGGTCCACCGTGCTGATCGATGAGCACCGCCACGGCCGCCGCCAGCAGCTCGCCGGCTGCCAGATCCACGAACTCGTCGGCGACGATCTCCGGCGCCGCACCAAGATCCTCGTCGTGCCCGCGCTGGGTACCGGCGTCCGCAACCCGAGCTTCCTGCTGTAGGGGTACTGCCGTGACCGCCGACTTCGATCCGCCGACCATCGACTTCGAACATCTGGTCCAGGCCCACCGGGTCCACCGCCGCCTCTACACCGACCCGCAGGTATTCGGTCTGGAGATGACCCGGGTGTTCGCCGCGTCATGGTGCTACGTGGGCCACGAGAGCGAGATCCCCGAGCCGGGCGACTACCGCACCACCACGCTAGGTCTGCGGCCGGTGCTGATGACCCGGGGACGCGACGGCGGGATCAACGTGCTGTTGAACCGGTGCGCACACCGGGGGACTGTGGTCGCCGGTGAGGAGCGCGGCTGCGCCAAGCGCTTCGTGTGCCCCTACCACGGCTGGACCTACTCGCCCGACGGCACCCTGGTGGCCATTCCGTTCCCCGCCGACCACCCAGTGGAGGACTATTCGACGCTCTCGATGGGCCGCCTGGGGGCCGCCAGTTACCGGGGCTTTGTGTTCGCCACCCTCAACGCCGACCCCGAGCCGCTGGAATGCTGGCTGGGCGAGGCCCGCGAGGCGCTCGACACCATCATCGACCGCCATCCCGGCGGCGCGATGGCGGTGATGGGGTCGCCGCAGCTCCTGGAGTTCGCCGGCAACTGGAAGCTGTCGTGGGACAACGCGGCCGACGGCCTGCACGCCACGTTCGCCCACCACTCCTACAACACGCTGGGCGAGATGGTCGACACCGAGACGGTGCTGGCCCGCGATCCGGGCTCCACCCCGATGGTGTCCAAGGCGCTGCGCAACGGCCATATGGTGGTGGACCAGCGCCCGGGCATCCCCCAGGGGCCGTGGGCCACCATGCGCGACGTGCCCTTCCGCGAGCCGTTGGAGTCGACGCTGGCCGACGCAGGCGCCGCCGAGCTGCTCGACCTGGCCACCGGCAGCATGCTCAACCTCTCGCTGTTCCCGAACCTGATCTTCGTGGGCAACCAGCTGCTGGTGGTCGAGCCCGTGGCCGTGGACCGCACGAGGCTGCAGCTGTGGCTCACCTCCGCGCCGGGAGCACCGCCCGAGATCGACCTGCTGCGCCTGCGGGTGGACGAGGACTTCGTCAACTTCGGCACCCCCGACGACCTCGACATGTTCGAGCGGGTCCAGCGGGGCCTGTCCATCCCGGAGATGGAGTGGATCGACATGAGCCGCGGGCTGCCCGACGACAGCACCGCCGACGGCTCCATCTACGGACCGATCACCTCCGAGGCGCCCCAGCGCCGCTACCTCGCCCACTACGCCAACCTGATGACAAACCCCGCCCCGACCCGTGCCCGCTGAGTTCGGCTCCACGACCAGCACCGAGCGTCGAGCCGCTTTCGCCGAGCGGGGCGCGGTGGTGGTTCCCGGGCTGCTCAACGATCACTGGTGCGAACGGCTGCACGCCGCCATCGAGCGCTGCCAGGCCAGGCCCAGCCAGTTCTACGGGGTGCTGTCGCCGCCCGGCGAACCCAAGGTGGACAGCGATCTCTTCCGATGGTTCGACGACGCCGACATCGCCGAGGCGACCCACCAGTCGAACCTGCCTGAGCTGGGCGCAGAATTGTGCGGGGCCGACGCCGCGGTGCTGGTCGAGGACCAGTGGTTCTGCTCGGAGCCCGGCGCGGTGTCGCGCAGTCCCTGGCACCAGGACCACCCCTACTACAACCTCGACCGGCCCTTCGTCACCATCTGGGTGACACTCGACGACGTGCGCGCCGATGCCGCCCTGCGGGTGGTGGAGGGCTCCCACGCCACCGGGGTCACCTATGCGCCGATCGAGTTCTCGTCATCGATCGACACCATCGGCGGCGCCTCGGAGCTTGAGCCGGTGCCCGACGTGGACGCCGACCCCGAGATGTTCCCGGTCACCACCTGGGATCTGAGAGCCGGCGACGCGGTGGCCATCGACTCCCGGATGCTGCACGCCACCGGCATCCGCGAGGTAGCCGACCGCCCCTTCAGACGCCTGTCGACCCGCTACGCCCACCCCGACACCCGCTACCTCGACCTAGGCGAACAGGCCGCAGTGTTCTGGCGGATGCTCCCCCACGGCCTCCAGACCGGCGACCGGGTCGCCGGAAAGGTATTCCCCCTGATCGAGCCCTAACCAGCGGCCTGAGCTGTCAGCAGTGCACACTGCCTGGCCTCATGACACTTCAAATCCCGACGGCACGTCTCCGTCAGCCAGCAGCCGGTGGCCCTGCCTCTTTAGTCAGAGACCGACTGGCCCCCTGGGCGGCACATGCGGCCCGCAGCGCCCGCCCGAGATCGGGGTGCTGCCGGTGGAGCTGACTCCTGAGGGCCGCGCCGACCCGATCTTCGACCGGGTGGCCGAGCAACGGCACGCTCTGCAGTGGCATTCAGTGGCCGTGGCCCAGCCGCCGGAGGACGCCGTGGTGCTAGCCAGCTCCCCGGTGTGCCGGGTGCAGGCCATGCGGGCGGGCGAGCGCGCCTAGTCGATGCAGTACCACGTGGAGGTCGAGGACGACACCGTCCGCAACTGGGGCGAGATCCCCGCCTACCGCCAGGCGCTGGAGTCGACCCTGGGACCCGGCTCCATTGAATCCCTCGCAGCCGACGCCGACCGCCACCTGGACGGCTTCGTCTCCGCCGCCCAGCAGCTCTACCGCAACTTCATGTCCGCCGCCACGGGCGCGGGCACCTAGCCAGCGGGCCTTCCGGGCTACTTGGTTGCTTTGGCCGAACCACCGCCAACGTAGACGTTCTCGCGGTGCCACTCCAGGTAGGCGCTATCCGGCGCGATCGCGCCGCTCGGCAACACCAGCCTGGTGCGGAGGACCCGCCCAAAGTAGCGATCCACGCCGGGATCGTCACGCGCGCTGATCTCCAGACGCTGTGCGCGGTGGACGCGTAAGCCGCCGTTCACCGTGATGAGCCCGGTGTCGAAAGCGGCGTCGTGCACTCCGCATGCCGCTACGCCGTTGCGCTCGTCCAAGCGTTCTTTGTCGTTGCAGACGGCCCACGGCTTGATGTGAGATGCCACCAGCAGTTTGTGTCTGGGAAGTGATCGGGGCGCGAAGCCGCAGAATGCGCAACTGTTGCCGTAGTTCGCCAGGACGCTTCTCGCGAATCGATGCTGTCCTAGGCGCACCTGGTGTTCTGCCAATCGCGTGGTGGAAGCGTCGTCAGCCAATAGCCGAGCGCGGTGTCTCGCGGCCCGGATCGTGACAACTTCATCCAGGGTGTGTCGGGCCAGTTCCTCTTGGCCGAGAAGATCGAAGTCGCCCGAACCCTCGAAGGCGAGGAAGTCCGGCAGGCGCTCCGGTCCAATTCCCATGTCTCGCGCTGCGAGCAGCACGCGGTCGTACAGCCTGGGAAACTGACGGATGTCGACGGACATCTCGGCGAAGAATCGCCACTCATGCGCGCCCGAGTTGGACAGTGAACCGTCGAGGTTCTTCATCTTGCTGGTGATGGACCCGGGCGACCGCTTGAACAGGTTGGACAACCTGTGCACGATCGGCGGTGCCTGGTCGGTTGACCCTCCGCGGTAGCGGTGCGGATCAACCAGCCTGAACAGCCCGTAGCACAGGATGACCTCTACCGGCGCGAACGGCTCCTGACGAGGTCTCGGTTGTCGTTGCAAGACCTTGCCCCATTGCGATCGCGCTTGCGCCTCCGTGAGGTCGACAAGATCGCTCAGCGACTTCACGCTCTCAACCTAGCCGGCCACTAGGACTGGGTTCGGCCGCAGCCTCTGGGTGCTCGTGCTCCCAAGAGAAGAAGAAGCACCGCACTGACGAACCGGATCTGTGGTTCGGGTTCTGGGACGGTTGGTTCGGCACCTCCGCGCTCGGCTACGTCCGGCTCTCCGGATTGGAGGCATTCCGGCACTATCGGCGCGTACGCCGCCGTCAGCCGCGCCGTCGGATGGATTGTGGACCCCAACGCGGTCGGGGCGTAGCATGAACGCCATGTCCCATACCGCCGCCGAGCCGCACCGTCGGCGCGCGGCGCGTCAGCGCGACACCAACCGCAACTGTGTCACCGCCGCCCGGTCGATCCTCGTTGGACAGCGAGACCGTGGGACAGCCCGATGAGCAACGCGCAAGATGTGGTCGACATGCTGGAGGCCGGAACCAAGGATGAGGTGGTGGGCGCGGCGGTGCGCTGGCACGCGGCCTGGACGCACCGCCGGGCGATTGAGGACGCCGACGGTGCTCTCGGCTTCGATGAACCCGACTCGGAACAAATCGACCGTATTGACCGGTCCCGAGCCATTGAACTGGAAGCCGCCGAAGGCCTCGCTAGGAAGATCGAGTGGGCGTTGAGGTACGGGCCGTGACCGACACCGCGTCCCCGACAGTCACCGCGTCCCCGACAGTCGCTGGTCGGCACCGCCGTCGATCGTGACGGCGCATCGAAGCGGACGGTACGACCGTAGCGATCACCGGATCGCGCCATCAGCAGGTCGTCCACATCGGGGTCGTCGACGCGTTCAGGCACGACCCTTATAGTTGATGAAGAGGCCGACCGAGCGGTATGTCCTGCTGCATCAGCAGAGTTGGTTTTTGCAGTATCCGTCTGGGCAGAGTTCTGTGGAGATGGGGCCTGGGCCCCTGACCGGGCCTGGTCAGCGTGGTGGCGAGGCACGGAGGGTAGAGGCTGAAGTCCTCGACCTAGTGACGGGTCCCGGCGGCGTCCAGCAGCGGCAGTGATCTGCTACATCTACTGTAGTTTCAACCGCCACCCCGACTCGCGAGCGCCGACTGCACGGCCGTTTGGACTCGGTCGGCCACGGCCTCAGGATCCTCGTGCTCCCAGAAGCGCAGAACGGTCCACCCGGCCCGCTGCAGATACGCGGTGGTCTCGCTGTCGCGCTCGACGTTGCGGGCGATCTTGTCAGCCCAGTACTGGGCGTTGGTGGCTGGCTGGGTGTGGTGGTCCGGGCATCCGTGCCAGTAGCAGCCGTCGACGAACACGGCGATGCGCGTCTTGCGTAGGACTAGGTCGGCGGTGCGAGCCAGCTCCCGCTGAGGCCGCACCGATACCCGGAACCTGATGCCTCGTCGATGCACGGCGGAGCGCACGGCGAGCTCGGGCTTGGTGTCGCGGCTGCGATTGCCCTGCATCGACTTGCGGGTCGCAGGCGACGAAGCCCATGACTCGTTCCCCGAGTCCGCTCCCATCCACCGGACCGTAACGGTCAAGCGCCGAGAGCGCCGGCGCTAGCTGTTAGCAGTCCGGCCAGCCAACGGACTGCGCCGGTTGGCGGACGCATCATGACTGTCATACCCCTCTGGCATTATCTGCGCATGGTTGTGAACACGGCACGACGGGTGCGGGAGGGGCTGGCGGAGTTGATCCGGCTGGCCAACGATGCGGCCACATCGACGTCGGATCTGCGGGTGCTGCTGGGGGACTGCAAGACCTTCGGCGGGCAGTTGGCGGTGCTGCAAGCCGACGCGGCGGCCAGCATCGCGGGACGTGAGCGTCACGGCGACTCCGGTGTGGGGGTGCTGGCACAGGCTGCGGGCCTGTCGCGGCGCGAGGCAGCGGGGCAGGTTCAGACCGCTGAGCGGTTGCAGGCAATGCCTGCGGTGCGCGGTGCCGTCGAGGCCGGGCAGATCCCGATTGCGAATGCCAAGACATTGGCTAGAGCCTCGGGAAGGACGAGCACCGGCCAGGTCGAAGGCGATTCGGACTTGTTGGAGAAGGCGGCGGGGATGTCGCCTGAACACTTCGCCAAAGAGGCTGGGCGTTGGGTGGTGAAGCGACAACACGATGGCGGCGAGGGTGAGTATCGGCGGCAGAGGGCCCGCAGGCGGCTGTGTTTGTGGAACGGCGACGACGGCATGGTGCATCTGCGCGGCGAACTGGATCCGGTGACCGGTGCCAAGGTCCACAAGCGGTTCCTGTTGGAGACAGAACGGCTACGTCGC
>JAJDZO010000064.1 GCA_022824605.1 Acidimicrobiia bacterium | reverse complement strand
GGAGACACTGGCCGAGCGGGGCTGGCTCGACTCCGACGGCCGGGCCGCGGTGTGGGAGAACGCGGCCGCCACGGTGGGCGACGCCGAGGAACGGGCCGAGGCTGCGTCCTTCCCGGACCCGGAGAGCGCCCTGGACGACGTCTTCGCGCCGGTGCCGGCCGCCACTGATGGTTCCGACGGGGGACCGGTCCACGTCTCTGCGGCCCCCGCAGGCGGCTCCGACGGGGGTCCGGTACGGGTATCTGCGGCCCGCGATGGCGGTCCCGGCCGGGGCCCGGCGCGAGTATCTGCGGCCGGCGATGGCGGCACGGACGGCGAGCCCGGCGCGACGCGGCGCATGACCTTCGGCCAGGCCACCGTCGACGCCATGGCCACCGCGATGCGAGCTGACGACGGCGTGATCGTGCTGGGCGAGGACATTTCGTGGGGCGGGAACTTCGGGCAGTTCCGCGGCCTGGTCGACGAGTTCGGCAACGGCCGTGTGATCGACATGCCGATCTCGGAGGCGATCATCGTGGCCGTGGCGGTGGGTGCGGCCACCGCAGGGTTGCGTCCGGTGGCGTCGATGAGCTTCGTGGAGTTCACGCTGGGCGCCATGGACGAGATCGTCAATCAGGCGGCGAAGTTCCGGTACATGTTCGGCGGGCAGGTGTCGGTGCCGCTGGTGCTGCGGGCCTCCGACGGCGTTCTGCGCTCGTCTGCTTCCCAGCACTCCTCCAGCCTGGAGGGGCTGTTCACCCATCTGCCCGGCCTGAAGGTGGTGGCGCCGTCCAACCCGGCCGACGCCAAGGGCCTGCTGCGCACCGCGATCGACGACCCTGATCCGGTCATCTACCTCGAGCACAAGAAGATCACCGCCCAGCGGGGCCCGGTCCCCACCGGCGACTACCGGGTGCCGTTGGGCTCGGCGGCGGTGACCCGTCCCGGCGCCGACGTGACCGTGGTGGCCTACTCGGCCATGGCTCTCAACGCACTGGCCGCGGCGGAGCAGTTGGCCGCGGACGGGATCGACGTCGAGGTGATCGACCTGCGGTCGCTGGTGCCGCTCGACTTCGACACCGTGCTGGAGTCGGTGGCCCGCACCCGCCGGGCGGTGGTGGCCCACGAGGCGTGGCGTTTCGGCGGCTTCGGCGCCGAGTTGGCCGCCCAGCTGCATGCCGAACTCTTCGGGGAGTTGGAGGCGCCGGTGGCCCGGGTCGGAGCAGCCTCCGCGCCGGTCCCGTTCAGCCCACCACTGGAAGCGGCAGTGGTCCCCGGCTCGGCCGAGGTGGCCGCTGCGGTACGATCCGTTCTGGCCTGAGGACGGAGGCGGTTGAGCCGTAGCACCAGTATCTCGGGCTGGTTTTGGTGGCTGTACCGCCCATGACCGACCCGAGATTCTGTTTCGGCCGGTGGGTGCCCGGTCAGACGGCGGGTTCGCCGGTGCCGGTGTCGGTGGTGGGGGAGTGGGGCCATTCGGTGCTTGTGTTGCCGAAGGCGCGGTGGAAGGCGAGCAGGGTGTCGTCGCAGCGCGATCCGGGGCCGCAGTGCAAGGTGCCCGCGGGGCGGAAGAAGTAGGTGCCCGGCCCGGCGGTGAGCATCTCGTCGGGCTCACTGTGCCGTTCGCGCAGCACGACCTCGCCGCCGACGATGAAACACTCCTCGTGGTGGGGATGGCGGTGCCAGGCGCCGTCGCGGTGGTCCCACTCGCGGGCGCCCGCGAGCCACACGTCTCCGACCGGGCCCCGGCCCAGCGGCTTGATGTGGCGCCCGGGCATCTCGGGCACCGGCACCCAGTCCCTGTCGGCTGCCCGGCCTGGCACCAGATCGGCCGGCGGGCCCTGGAACGACCGGTCGAAGCCGACCGGAGCCGACGTCATCAACAGCGCCGAGCCGCCGGCGGTGACGTGCAGCCGGGGGACGGTCCGTCCCTTCGGTATGTGGACGTAGTCCCCGGCCCCCAGCGCGTGGGCGCCGACCTCGATCGAGCCCTGGATCACGAACAGCTCGACCTCGGCACTGAACGCGCCCCGGGTCTCGGGTCCCCACCCCGGTAGCAGGCGCACGAGCCGGGTGCTCGATCCCCGCTGGTCGGTCGACAGGATGCGGGCTTCGAGTGAGCCGTCGATGCCGGGAATGGTGATCGACCGCACCGGCAGCGAAGCGTCCTCGATCCCGGCGAGGTGGGTGGCCGTCCTGTCGGCCAGAGCCGGATCCACGCCGCCCGCCACGGCTGCCAGCCTCTGTGATCAGGCGTCGAGCACCTGGAAGCCCGCCTCGGCCAGATCGACCACCGGCGGCAGGGTGGACCACGGGAAGTTGATCCACCGGTCGGTGCGGCGCCACACATACTCGCACTTCACCAGGGAGTGCGATTTCTCGTACAGCACGGCCGAGCGCACCTCGGCGACCTCGTCGAGGCAGTAGTCGCGCACCAGCTTGAGGGTGTGGCCCGTGTCGGCCACGTCGTCGGCGATCAGGATCTTCGACTGCCGGTGGTCGACGAGGTCGAGCTGGGGGGGCAGCACCACCGGGACCTCAAGCCGCTCGCCGACTCCGGTGTAGTACTCGCAGTTCATCACGTAGACGTTCTTCACCGACAGCGCGTAGCCCAGCGATCCGGCGCAGAACAGCCCGCCGCGGGCGATGGCGAGGATCATGTCGGCCCGGTACCCGTCGTCGGCCACCATCTGGGCCAACTCGCGCACCCCGACCCCGTACAGCGCCCAGTCCATCTCCTCTCGTGCTGTGCTCTCGCCCATGCTCGTGCGCCCTCCTCGGTGCTGCCTGCCCGACTATTTCCTACTAGCTGAGCCCGGCGCGCGGTGGGATGTCTGCATGTCCGGTCTCACCGCCAGGGCCGGACGACACAGCCTTCCGGTCGATGTCGGTCTTCATGCCGAGCCGGCGCGTTCGGCCGGCCGGCTAACCGCCGAAGATGTCGGCCAGGGTGCAGGTGAAGCCGGCGAGCACGTCCGCACCGTCGAGAGTGTCGTCGGCGGTGAGGGTTAGCACGGCTTGGCCGGGCTGGTGGACGTCGAGGGTGCGGGTGTCGGGGTGGACGACCCAGACGAGGCGCACGCCGTGATCGTTCCACATACGGGCCTTGTCGCGGGCCTCGCGGCGGCTGTCCGAAGGGGAGCGGACTTCGACCACGAGTTCGGGCACGACTTCGGCGAAGCCGGGGATGTCGGCATTGAGTGCCATGGTCGACTCGGCCAAGAAAGCGATGTCGGGTGCTCGCACCGTGTCGGGGTCGCGTTCGAGCCACACGCCTGGATCGGCGGTGAGAAGCGTTCCGAGCTTGCGCGGCTCGACGAAGTAGCCGAGTTGAAGGAGCAACTTCGCCGCGATCTTGCCGTGTCTCACTCCAGCCGGCATCGTCTCGTGCAACACCCCTCGGATCAACTCAGCTCGCACGCCTTCACCGTGAAGGCGCATCAGGTCATCAGCAGTCAGCAAACCTGTCTCAGAGGTTATATCAGTAATTGCCATATCTCCACACACCCTACCCGATCTTGCGGCACAACTCTAGTGGGCTGCCGCTGATCGAATGCACCCTGTACTAACCGTGGCCGGACAACGGGCCGGTCCCGCCGGGGTTTTGGCGGGACCGGCCGGTGTTTGGGTTGTGGTCGGGGGCGGGGCTTGTCGACGCCCTAGCGGTTATTTGCAGACTTGGACCCAGCCGCTGTATTTGACGGT
>JAJDZO010000158.1 GCA_022824605.1 Acidimicrobiia bacterium | reverse complement strand
GGCCACGGCCACCTCGACCTGGCCGCCTATGAGGACTACATCGCGGGAGCCCTGGCCGATCTCGACCTCAGCGACGAGGCTCTGGCCTCCTCGCTGGAGGCCGTCCCCGCCCTGGCCTGATCAGGCCGGCTCGATTCGGGGCGCCTCGGGGCCGGCGCCCGGGTCTCAGATCTGCTGGAGGGCCTTGGTGATCTCGACTACGGCCTCGCGGCCGTCGCCGTAGAGCATCAGCGAGTTCTCGCCTGCGAACAGCGGGTTGGGGATGCCGGCGAAGCCGGGGCTGAGGCTGCGCTTGATCACCACCACCACGTTGCTCTTGTCGACGTCGAGGATCGGCATTCCGGCGATCGGGCTCGACGGGTCGGTGCGGGCCACCGGGTTGACCACATCGTTGGCCCCGATCACGATCGTCACGTCGGTCTGCTCGAAGGTCGGGTTGATGTCGTCCATCTCCACCAGGCGCTCATAGGAGATCTCCGCCTCGGCCAGCAGCACGTTCATGTGGCCCGGCATCCGGCCCGCCACCGGATGGATGCCGAACACCACGTCGGCGCCGCGCTCCTCCAGGCGCCGGGCCAGATCACGGACCGCGTGCTGCGCCTGGGCCACCGCCAGCCCGTAGCCGGGAACGATGGCCACCCGCTCGGCCGACTCCAGGAGCATGGCCACATCGTCGGGCGACGTTGAGCGGACCTTGCCCGCGTACACGTCGTCGGCGCTCGGGCCGTCGGCGCCGGAGGGCGCGGGGCTGAACATCACCGCCGGCAGTGAGCGGTTCATGGCCACGCACATGATCTGGGTGAGGATCAGGCCGCTGGCGCCGACCAGCGAGCCTGCGATGATCAGCAGCGAGTTGTCGAGCACGAAGCCGGCCGCCACCGCGGCCAGACCCGACAGCGAGTTCAGCAGTGCGATCACCACCGGCATGTCGGCGCCGCCGATGGGCGACACCACCAGCACGCCGAGCACGGCCCCCACCGCCACCAGCAGCCACAGCCACAGCGGGTTCTGAGCGTCGATCACCATCAGGGTGGCGAACACCACGGCCGCGGCGGCGCCGGTCACGCTCACCACTCGCATGCCCGCGAACCCCGACCAGCGCAGCGACTCGCGCAGCTTGCCGAAGGCGATGAGGCTCCCGGTGAAGGTGACCGCGCCGATCAACGACGCCAGTGCCGCGGCGGCCGACATGCGGGTGGTGTCGGTGCCGAGATCGCCGGCCTCGCTGAACGAAGCAGCCGCCACCAGCACCGAGGCGCCGCCGCCGAAGCCGTTGAACAGCGCCACCAGCTCGGGCATGGCCGTCATCCGCACCCGCACGGCCAGAATCGCCCCGATCGCAGTTCCCAGAACCAGTCCGGCGATGATCCATTCGAAGCTCAAGATGGCGTTGTCGGCGAGGGTGACCACCACCGCGATGAGCATCCCGGCGGCGCCGAACTGGTTGCCCCTCACCGCGGTTCGGGGCCGGCTCAGCCGCTTGAGGCCGAGAATGAACAGGATTGCCGAGACGAGATAGCCCAGCGTGGTCCAGTCGTCCATCATCAACCGCCGCCGCTCTCGTCTGAGGCTGCCTCGCGGCGGCGCTTCGGGCGGAACATGTGCAGCATGCGGTGGGTCACCATGAACCCCCCGACCACGTTGATCATGGCCAAGGTCACCGCCGCGAAGCCGAGGACCGTGGTGAAGGTGCGGTGGTCGGCACCGGCGGCCACCAGGGCGCCCACGATGGTGATGCCCGAGATGGCGTTCGATCCCGACATCAGCGGGGTGTGCAGCGTGGGCGGAACCTTGGTGATCAGCTCCACGCCGAGGAACACGGCCAGCACGAAGAGGGTCACCGCGATCAGCAGGTCCATGGTCGCTAAGCCTTCCCGGCCGGTTCTGGCCCATCGAGGGCCCCGGCCACGCCGGGATGCACCACCGCGCCGCCGCGGGTCACGATCATGGCCTCCAGGATCTCATCGTCACGAAGGTCGACCTCGCCGTCGGGGGCGAGATGGCGCAGGAACGTCACGAGGTTGCGCGAGAACATCTGGCTGGCGTGGCGAGCGCAGCGCGACACCAGGTCGGTGGGTGCGAGCACGGTCACGCCACCACGGTCGACCTCCACGTCGGATTCGCTGAGCGCGCAGTTGCCGCCCCGTTCGGAGGCCAGGTCGATGATGACAGAGCCGGGCGCCATGGCGTCGACCGCCTCCGCGGTCACGAGCACCGGCGAGGCCCGCCCGGGTATGGCCGCGGTGGTGATCACCACGTCGGAAGCGGCCACATACGGAGCCAGCAGAGCCTGCTGGCGCCCGGACACGTCCTGACTCTGAGCCTGGGCGTAACCGCCGGCGTCCTCGGCGGCCGACGGGTCGGCGCCCGCGTCGGACAGGTCGATCTCCACCGCTCGGGCGCCCATCGAGCGGATCTGTTCCACCGCGGCCGGTCGCACGTCGTTCGCCTCGACCACCGCGCCGAGGCGTCGGGCGGTGGCGATGGCCTGCAGGCCGGCCACGCCCGCACCGAGCACCAGCACCCGGGCCGGGGCCAGTGTGCCGGCCGCGGTCATCATCAGCGGGAACATCTGCGGCAGCCGGCCGGCGGCCAGCAGCACCGCCTCGTAGCCCGCGATCGTGCCCATCGACGACAGCACGTCCATGCTCTGCGCCCGAGTGATACGGGGCACCAGATCGAGCGAGATCGCGCAGGTGCCCTCATCGGCGTGGCGCTGCGCCCTCTGAGGCGCCCACAGCGGGTCGAACATCCCCACGAAGGTCGGCGCCGATCCCGAGCCGTCGGCGCGGGTTGCACCGCCGGCAGGAAGGTCGCGCACCGAGACGATCACATCGGCCGAGCCGACCTCGTCGGGTCCGACCACCGAGGCGCCCGCGTCGCGGTAGGCGTCGTCGGTGATCCCGGCCCCCGATCCTGCGCCCTGCTCGACGAGCACCTCGCAGCCGTGGGCCACCATCGCTTCGGCGCCGTCGGGGACGAGCGCCACCCGGTTCTCCTGCGGTGCGGGCTCGCTCAACAATCCCAGGCGCACAAGCCCAACAGACTAGCGCCGAAGCAGCGGCAACCCGTCGCTGTCCAACGCTGTCGGTCGGTGCCGGCCGACCGCCGCCGGATATTCTGCGGTCGAGCACCCAACGACGTTGCCGAGGTTCCCGTGAGCACCACCATCCACACCAGCCCGCTGCCCGACGTGGAGATTCCCGACCAGTCGATCACCGATTGCGTGTTCGCGTCGGCTGCCGACCACGCCGACGAGGTGGCCATCACCGACGGCGCCTCCACGTCCTACACCTTCTCGCAGCTTCACGGCGCGGTCCGCAGCCTCGCCGGCGGGCTCAGCGCACGCGGCGTGGGCCCCGGCACCACCGTCGCCATCCTCGCCCCCAACGTGCCCGAGTACGCCATCGTCTTCCACGCCATAGCCCTCGCGGGGGGCACGGTCACGACGATCAACCCCACCTACGGCCCTGCCGAGGTGCGCCACCAGCTCATCGACGCGGGCGCCTCATGGATCGTGACCATCCCGATGTTCCTCGACGCCGCCCGAACAGCCTCCACCGACACCGGCGTCGAGCAGCTCGTGGTGATGGGGAAGGCCGAGGGGGCGGTCGAGCTCGCATCGCTGTTCGGCGAGCCCATCGACCAGGTGCCGGTGGACTACGCATCCCATGTGGTGGTGCTGCCCTATTCGTCGGGCACCACCGGGCTGCCCAAGGGGGTGATGCTCACCCATCGCAATCTGGTCGCCAACATCGCCCAGATGGAGCACACGTTCGTGCCCGCCGACGGCGAAGTGGCCTTGGCGGTGCTCCCGTTCTTCCACATCTACGGGATGCAGGTGCTGATGAACATGCTGCTCGCCTTCGGGGTGCGGGTGGTGACCATGCCCCGCTTCGACATGGTGCGGGCCCTGGAGCTGGTGCAGGAGCAGCGGATCACCCGGTTCTTCGCGGTGCCGCCCATGGTGCTGGGGCTGGCCAAGCACCCCGTGGTGGACGACTACGACCTGTCGTCGATCAAGCAGATCTTCTCGGGCGCGGCGCCCCTCGGCGCCGATCTGGCTGCGGCGGCCGCCGCCCGGGTGGGTTGCGAGGTGGTCCAGGGCTACGGGATGACGGAGCTGAGCCCGGTCAGCCACTGCACGCCTGAGGGGCAGTTCCGCCCCGGCACGAGCGGCGTGACCATCTCCAACACCGAGATCCGCATCGTCGACGCCGACACCGGCGCCGATCTGGGTGTGGGCGAACGCGGCGAACTGCTGGTGCGGGGGCCGCAGGTGATGAAGGGCTACCTCAACAACCCCGAGGCCACCGCTGAGACCCTCGACTCCGAGGGTTGGCTGCACACCGGCGACGTGGCCGTCGTCGACGACGAGCACCATGTGTCGATAGTCGACCGCATCAAGGAACTCATCAAGTACAAGGGGTTCCAGGTGCCGCCCGCGGAACTGGAGGCCGTGCTCGTCACCCATCCGGCGGTGGCCGACGCGGCCGTGATCGGCGTTCCCGACACCGAGGCGGGCGAGCTTCCCAAGGCCTACATCGCGCTGGCCCCCGGCGCCGCCGCCCCCACTTTGGCCGATTTGCAGGAGCACGTGTCGCAGCACCTGGCCACCTACAAGCAGGTCCGGGCCGTGGAGGTGCTCGACGCCATCCCGAAGAGCGCTTCGGGCAAGATCCTGCGCCGCGAGCTGCGCGACGCCTGATCCGCCCGCTCCGCAGGCCCCAAAGCGCAACAATCCGAGGCCCGGCGTGCATGGTTCGCCTGCGGTTGGTCTAAGGTTCTTGCGCAATCAGACGCCGGCTGCCGGCCGGCCCCGCACCACTTGAGAGGACAACCGATGGCCACACCGCAGGCGGCGATTCTCACCGATCTGACGAAGTACCAGTGGTACACGCACATGAGCCGTGTCGACGGCGCCGACATCGACGTTATCCGTCAGGCGCTCAGCGACTGCCGAGCCGATGCCGACGCGCAGGGCGTCAACCTGTGCGTCCTGCTCGGCCCGACCCTGGCCACCGATCTGGGCATCGAGGCCGGCGACGACTTTCAGCCCTATCCCGGCTACGTGTCGCCCGACGGCGCCAAGGTGGCCAAGGGCACCCAGGAGGAGCTGCTCATCTGGGTCCATCACGACGAGAAGGACCTCTGCTGGGAGGTGCAGCACACTTTCCGGCGCGCCGTGGCCGGCCACATGGCGGTGGCCCGCGAGACCCCGACGTTCATCTACAAGAACAGCTTGGACCTCACCGGCCATATCGACGGCACCGGGAACCCCGAGCCGGAGGACCAGCACGACCGGGCCATCATCGCTGACGGCGACGCCGGCGCGGGCGGGTCGTTCTGCATCGCCCAGCGCTGGGTCCACGATCTCGACTACTGGGCCACGCTCTCTCTCGAGCAGGAGGAGAACACGTTCGGGCGCACCAAGGCCGACTCGGTGAAGCTCGAGGTGCAGGTGCCCCGCTCGCACCTGTCGCATGTGGAACTGCGCGAGGGTGCGACCGCAGACGAAGCCACCCCCAAGCGCGGCGAGATGGTGCGTCGCTCCACCCCTTACGCCTTCCACGACGGCACCGTCGGGCTGTACTTCATGGGATTCTGCAAGACCCAGGCCCCGCTGCGGGAGCGCATGGATGCCATGTACGGCATCAAC
>JAJDZO010000041.1 GCA_022824605.1 Acidimicrobiia bacterium | reverse complement strand
CGAGACGGCCACCGAGGCGCGGTTCCAGGAGTTGTTCGTGGCGGCTATGGCCTTCCCCCACGAGACCGATCCGACCCCCCATCTGGCCGAGGTGATCAAACTGCCCGAGCCCGAAGCGGCTGAACGCCAGCCCCGCAGGCGCAGACAGCGCAGGAACCACGCCATGAGTTCGAGAATGCACAACAGGAGCGAGGCACCATGAGCGAGACAACCCGACGCCGTGGCGGAGGGCGGGCCGGCCGTCGAGCAGCCAGATCCGCCGCCTCCAGCGCGGCGCCCTACCTGGTGCGCCGGCTGCCCCCGGTGGAGATAGTCGACGAGGAGGGTCTGGCGCAGATCGAGCACAACGCCGAGACGATCCTGTCCGAAGTCGGCATCGCCTTCCAGGGCTACCCCGACGCCCTGGATCTGTGGCGCGCCGCCGGCGCGGCCATCGATGGCGAGCTCGTGAAGTTCCCACCTGGTCTCTGTCGTCAGATCGTGGCTGACAACGCCCCGGCCACCTACACCCAGCACGCCCGCAATCCCGCCCGCAGCGTGAAGGTCGGCGGCGACGCCACCGTGTTCGCCCCCAACTACGGCTCACCGTTCGTGATGGACCTCGACGGGGGCCGGCGCTACGCCACGCTGGAGGACTTCCGCAACGTGGTGAAGCTCGCCTACGCCCTGCCCCAGCTGCATCACAGCGGCGGCACGGTGTGCGAACCGGTCGACGTGCCCGTCAACAAGCGCCACCTCGACATGGTGTACGCCCACTTGCGCTACAGCGACAAGCCCTTCATGGGGTCGGTGACCGCGGCCGAGCGGGCCGAGGACTCGATCGAGATGGCCCGCATCGCCTTCGGCGGCGACCTCGCCGACCGTACGGTGATGACGTCGTTGATCAACGCGTCGTCGCCGATGCGCTGGGACGCCACCATGCTGGGCGCGGCCACCGCCTACGCCCGGGCCAACCAGGCCTGCATCATCAGCCCGTTCATCCTGGCCGGTGCGATGTCGCCGGTGACGGTTGCCGGCCTGGCCGCGCAGGCTCTGGCCGAGGCGCTGTCGGGCATGGCGTACCTGCAGCTGGTGAGGCCCGGCGCTCCGGTGGTGTTCGGCACATTCGCCTCATCGATGTCGATGGCCACCGGAGCCCCCACCTTCGGCACCCCTGAGGCCGGCCAAGCCATCTACGTGATGGCGGCGCTGGCCCGCCGGGTGGGGGTGCCGTTCCGGTCGGGCGGGCAGTTCACGGCATCGAAGCTCCCCGACGCCCAGGCCGCCTACGAGTCAGCCCACACGCTGCTGCCCACCATGCAGGCCGGAGTGAACTTCGTGCTGCACGCCGCGGGCTGGCAGGAGGGCGGGCTGGCGTTGGGCTACGAGAAGCTGATCCTCGACGCCGACCAGCTCGGCGCCATGGAGGTGTGGGCCCGCGGGGTGGACGTCAGCGAGAACGGCCAGGCCATGGAGGCGTTCCGGACCAACGCCCACGGCGACCACTTCCTGGGCAACCCGCACACCCTGTCCAACTTCGAGAACGCATTCTGGCGATCCGACATAGCCGACGCGGCCAGCTACGAGCAGTGGTCCGAGGAGGGCTCGCTCACCGCAGCCCAGCGTGCCAACGCCCGCTGGAAGCAGCTCCTAGCCGACTACGAGGCCCCCGCGCTCGACGACGCGGTGGACGAGGAACTGCTCGACTTCATGGCCAGGCGCAAAGCCGAGATGCCCGACGAGATCGGCTGAGCGTCCCAGTCGGTGCGCGTGGTCAGCTGGCGATCGACGCGTCGCTGAGCTGCAGGCGATCAGGCATCCGCACCCCGATCAGGTCAGCGGCGGCGCGCAGCTCGAAATGCCACACGTCAACGTCGTCGGGGCTGCTCTGGCGCAGCGAAGTGACCGCGTGCCAGATGGCGAGTCGGGCGGCATGGGCCGTTGATTCCGGAGACTCCGCAGCACGAGACACCGCCGCGTATCCGGCGGAGATTCCCGCATACACGTCGCCGTGAACAGACACCGAAACCGCCGCCCACTCGGCCAGAGCCCTGAGTGCACGCGGCCGTGAGCGGTTGATCGGATCCTCGAAGATCGATACCACCCATGAATGCCAAGCCGATGAACCTCTCTCCGCCATCTGAGTCTCCTTCCGAGGTGCTCCGCGCCGAACCTGTACTGAGGCTAATGGACCGCTGACGCGCTTCGTCGCGGCCCGGCCCGACAGACCGCTAACGGCGGGGCGGGTCGATGGCGTCGCGCAGGCCGTCGCCGATGAAGTTGATGCACAGCACCGTGACCACGATGGCCAGACCCGGCGCCCACACCAGCCACGGCGCGGTGATCATGAAACCCTCATTGCCCCCGAGCATGTTCCCCCAGGTGGCCGTATGGGCGGCGCTCACCCCCAACCCGAGAAAGCTCAGCGTCGACTCGGCCAGAATGGCGCCGGCCACCGTCAACGACACGGCCACCACGATCTCGCCCACCACGTTGGGCAGCAGATCGCGCACCATGATGCGGCGCGCCGGCACCCCCAGCGCCACGGCTGCCTCGACGAACTGGTTCTCGCACAGCGACAGCACCTTGGCCCGCACGATGCGAGCCGGGACCATCCAGGTGACTGCGGCCAATACCACCACCACGTCGAGCACGCTGTCGCCGAGCACCCGGGCCGCCATGATCACCACCATCAATGCGGGCAGGGCCAGCATCGTGTCGGTGAAGCGCATCAGCGCCGCGTCCACCCACCGGCGGCAGTAGCCCGCCACCAGACCCACCGTGGTGCCCACCACGCCGCTGATCAGCGACACCGCCACCCCTACCAGCAGCGAGATCCGGCCTCCGTAGAGGATCCGGCTCAGAGTGTCGCGCCCCAGCGTGTCGGACCCCAGCCAGAAGTCGCGGCCCGGAGGGACCAGGATCTGGTCGAGGTGCTGCTCGGTGGCGCCGTGGGGCGCGATCCAGTCCGCGAACACCGCGCACAGCGCGATCAACGTGAACGTCGCCAGCGAAACGACCGCCAGGCGATGCTTGCGGAACCGTCGCCACACGGTGCGCCAATGCGGCGCGGCCTCATCGCTGGGGGTGTCGAGCGGCTGCCCGGCCATCGAGCGGCTGTCGCCGAGCCGGCCCGCGCCGCGATGCTTGTAGCCCGGCCGCAGCGGCAGTCGGTCAGCCACCGCGGACCCCCAGACCTCGGCGCGAGCCTTGTCGCCGTGGCTCAGCCATAGCGGATCCTCGGGTCGAGCACGGCGTAGAGCAGGTCGGCCACCAGGTTCATCACGAACACCGCGCCCGCCACGATCATCACCGTGGCCAGCAGCACGGGGTAGTCGCCGCCGTGCAACGCGTCGAGGAACAGCAGACCCATGCCCGGGTACTGGAATACCCGTTCGGTGACGATCAAGCCCCCCACCAGCAGCCCGAGGTCCACCGCGGCCAGCGTCGTGACCGGGATCAGTGCGTTGCGAACGCCGTGGCGCACCACCACCTGTCGTTCGGGAAGCCCCTTGGCCCGGGCGGTGGAGATGTATTCCTCGCCCATCACGTCGAGCATGGAAGATCTCATGTATCGGCTGTAGGCCGCCACGAGCTGCAGCGACAGCGCCATCACCGGCAACACCAGATGCTGCGCCCGGCCCAGCAGGTCGAAGCCCTGCTGTCCCGGCGAATAGATCCCTGCAGTAGGTAGGAGCGGACCATCGAGGCGCAGCCAATCCGACAGGTAGAGCCCGAACATCAGCTGCAGCATCAGTCCCAGCCAGAACACCGGAATCGAGATGCCCAAGAACGACACGCTGGTCGAGGCCCGGTCGATGACCGAGCCCGGCCGCAGCGCCGACAGCGTGCCCACGACCAGTCCGACCGCCAGCGACAGTGCAATTGCCACCACCACCAGCAGCAGCGTGTTGGCCATGGCACTTCTCACCAGCGGCCACACGTCCTGGCCGTTGCGCACCAGCGATGTGCCCAGGTCGCCGGTCACGAAGTTGCCGAGCCACGTCAGGTAGCGCACGCCGAAGGGTTCGTCGAGGCCGAGCGAGGCGATGTAGGCCCTCCTGGCCTCGGGGCTGATGCGTGGGTTGAGGGTCAGCTGTGCGGCCGGACTGGAGATCTCGCCCGCGGCCCAGAAGGTGGCGAAGGAGACGGCCAGCAGTATGGGAACGGTGACCGCGACCCGTCTAGCCGCGTAGCGGATCACCTCCGAAGCGTGCCCGCCGGTCGGATCACCCGATCACCGTCCAGTCGTAGACGTCGCGGAAGCCGCCGTACACGCTCGACACGTACTTGCCCGGTCCTGCCAGAACTTCGGGATCCCAGGTCAGCAGGTTGGGCAGGACATACAACGGGATCCAGGGGACGTCCTCGGCGAGCAGGCCGCCCAGTTCGTGCACCAGCTCCAGGCGTTCAGCCTCTCCGAGTTCGGCGTCTATGGCGAATGAGAGCTCCGACGCCGCCTCGCTGGCGTAGGCGGTGAAGTTCTGGCCGCTGTAGCCGTTGGCCTCGGTGGGGATGCCGTCGATGTCGTAGAGCCGCGAGACGGTCGGATCGGGGATTGTGCTGTTGGCGTACAGGGCCACCGGGCCGAAGTTCATCACCGGCAGACGGTTCTGGAAGAGTTCGCCGGCGTCGTAGTTGATGATCTCCCAGCCGATCCCGAAAGGCTTGGTCATCTCGGTCACCAGTGCCTGGATGTCCTCGCGGCGCTTGTTGCCGGCGACGGTGTTCCATTGCAACACCAACTCGACGCCGTCGGAGTTGACCCACAGGCCGTCGGGATCCGGGCGGCTCCAGCCCTCCGCGGTGAGCAACTCCTCAACGGCAGTGGCGTCTTGGACGTAGCGGCTGAAGTGGTCGCCGCACCAGTCACCGAAGGCCGGATTCCAGCCTGCGCACTGCAACACGGCAGGGTCGTCGATGATCGGGCCCAGCGCGACCGCGGCGATCTGCTGACGGTCGAGCGAGAA
>JAJDZO010000228.1 GCA_022824605.1 Acidimicrobiia bacterium | reverse complement strand
GGCCAACTCTGCTGGATCCTTGACAGCGCGCAGCTCCTCGACGCACTCGCGGAGAGGAACCGTGGACGCGTCGACGGCTTCGCTCCATCGGATCTGCTGACGCCACGAGACGCTGTCCTCCAAGCCCAGCCGATCGACAGCGTGGAGCCGATCCGCCACGGCAAGCGCCGCCTCGCGGGCTATCGCCACCTCTACTTCGTTGCTGGCTCCGGCCTCGGCAATCTGCGAAGGCGCCTGCTCGGCGTAGCGGCCGTCGGTGACGAGCAGGGCCTCGCCGGAATCGAGCACCACGATCGTCCCGTTGGAGCCAGTGAAGCCGGTCAGCCACCGCACGTTGGCGGGCTCTGAGATCACCGCCGCGTCTACGCCCTGCTCGCCAAGCCGTTCACGCAGACGGCCGATCCGCCCGTCCACCCGAAGGGGCGCAAGGCACGCGGCCGTGGCGGCCGCGGACGCAGGCCCAGAATCAGCGGACAGTTCGCTCATCGATCAGCCGCCGAGGCGGCACGCGACGCGCCTGCACCTATTTGCGCGCCCTCCAAGGACGCCGGTGGCCATGAACGCCATGAGGGACCGCTCATCGAATGGCGGCCAGCGCTTCCCGCTGGACTGTTTCGGGCACGCCGACCACCGGTTCGGGGCCTCGATCCGAGTCGAGAATGAAGGTGACGCCGTCGACAGCCTTCTTGTCGCGCCCGAACAGCGCCAGCAGATCATCATCGTCGTCGAGTTCCGTCGGCAGCCGGCCCGGCAAGCCGTAGCCCGACACCACCCGCCGGTGGGCAGCCACTCGCTCGGAGTCGATGCGACCCAACCGCATGGCCACCTCAGCCGCGTAGACGAGGCCGACGGCCACCGCCTCGCCGTGGCGCAGGTCGTAGCGTCCGGCCGTCTCGATGGCGTGGGCCAGCGTGTGGCCGTAGTTGAGGATGGCCCGGCGGCCTCCCTCACGCTCGTCGGCCGCCACCACGTCGGCTTTGATGCGCACCGCGGCGGCGATCCTCTCGTCGGTGTCTAGGGCGTCGAGGTCTTCGCCGGTCAGGAAGTGGTACTTGGCCAGCTCACCCTGGCCGCTGCGCAGCTCCCTCGACGGCAGGGTGGACAGCGTCTCGGTGTCGCATATCACGGCGTGAGGCTGCCAGAACGCTCCGACGAGGTTCTTGCCCTCGGGCAGGTTGACCCCGGTCTTGCCTCCGATGGCCGCGTCCACCTGGGCCAGCAAGGTGGTGGCCACCGAGACGTAACGAATGCCGCGGTGATATACGGCCGCCACGAATCCGGCCAGGTCGGTGACCACTCCCCCGCCGACGGCCACGATCACATCGGAGCGGGTGAATCCGGCTTGCGACAGGGCACGGCACAGGCGCTCGACCTCGCTCAGCGACTTGGCCTCCTCACCGTCGGCGACGGTGAACACCGTCTGGTCGAGACCGCTATCGACCGTCCAGCCGACACCGGCCTGGGTGATCACCGCAGCCCGGCGGGCCCCGTCCGGCATCACCGAACCGAGGCGGGATCGGACCCCTGCACCGACATGGACATCGTAGGAGCGGTCGGCCAGCGCGACGGTCACCACATGAGCCTGCGAATCAGAGGGCGCCACCCCGAGAGCCTACCGACGCGCCGTGAAGTCCTCGGAATGGGCCCACAGGCCGAGCGAATCAGGTGCGGCGTGGTCGGTCGACTAGGCGCGGCCTGCGACGGCGGCTTGACGCATCACGTCCACGGGCGCCTCGATGCCGGTCCACAGCTCGAAGGCCGCCGCGGCCTGGAATACCAGCATCGACAAGCCGTTGTGAGCCTCGATGCCCCGTTCTCGCAGGCCAGCCAGCCACGCCGTCTCCAGTGGCTCGTATATCAGGTCCACCGCCACCTGACCGGGTAGCAACCGCGCCGGGTCACACGGCATGGCGCTTCGCTGCGGGTCGGTTGACGAACCCGCGCCCATCCCCACCGAGGTTGCGTTGACGACAAGGTCGGCGCCCGCGATGTCGTCGATCGAGCCGACCCGGCCTGGCTTCGCCTCCGACGATGCGGCGTTGGCAGCATCCGCAGCGGCCTGCGCTCTGGCGGGGGTGCGGTTGATCACCGCGATGTCGGCTGCTCCGGCGTCGGCGAGCCCCCAAGCGACCGCTCGGGCCGCTCCGCCCGCGCCCAACAACGCTACCCGGATGCCTTCGGGCACAACGCCGGCATCGGCTCTCAGCGCGGCGATGAATCCGGCCGCGTCGGTGTTGGCGGCACGGAGCCGTCCGTCACCGAGGGCCACGATGCAGTTGGCTGCGCCGAGCACCTCCACCACGTCGTCACGCACGTCCGCGGCCTCAGCCACTTCGGACTTGAGCGGCATGGTGACCGACAACCCGGCGAGCTGCAGCACCCGCATGGCGTCCAGCGCGGCCGCCCCGTCGCCAGCCGGCACCTCGAAGGCAGTGAACACCCAGTCGATACCGGTCGACGCGAAGGCCGCATTGTGGATGGCAGGCGAACGCGAGTGACGGGCCGGATCACCGATGACCGCAGCCAACCTCGAGCGCGACAGCCCATCCATCAGCAGTATCCGCTCCAGGTCACGCCGACGGGGTTTCCAGCACCGGATCCATGACGCACCACCATCAGCAGTATCCGAACTCGCCGCGACCGACGCCGGCGCGGCGTCGAGCACCCGGTTCAGGCCACACGCGCATCAGCAGTACCCGAGCTCGCGGCAACGGAGGACTTCCTGCTCGTGTTCGGCCAGGGTGCGATGGAAATGGTGGGCGCCTCGAACCCCTCCCTCGTCGGTGCGCACGTAGAAGAGCCAGTCGCCGTCGACGGGCTGCAACGCGGCTATCAGCGACGCCTCGCCCGGCGCCGATATCGGGGTGGGCGGCAGGCCGGCGACCGCCCGCGTGTTCCAGGGCGAATCCGAACGGAGGTCGGCGGAGGTGAGATCGGCACACGATTTGGCCGCCGCGTAGCAGGCAGTGGCATCGATGTCGAGGCGCATGCCCTCCGCCAGCCGGTTGTACACCACCCGAGAGATCTTGGCCCGATCCTCAGACACCAGGGCCTCCTCCTCGATGAGGCTGGCCACGATGATCACCTCGTAGGGCACCAGACCCAATTCGACGATGTCGGGATGCACACCGGGATCCTGCAGCAGACGAGCGAAGCGGCGGTCGAACTCGTCGGAGAGGCGCAACAGGAAGCCGTGCTCGTCGGAGAGGTCGTCGGCGTTGATGTCGTAGGTGGCCGGGAACAGCATCCCCTCAAGGGTTCTCACAGCCGCGTCCTCGGGCAGGTACGACGCCTCCGGCACCAGCGATACGTAGGCCGCCTCCAGATGGTCACGCTCGAAGGCGGGATTCTCATCGAGAAGGCGCGGTGCCATCTCGCTCCAGCGAAGGCCCTCGGGAATCCGCACCAACTGGAACACCTCGGGCAGCGGCCCGGCATCGAACACCGTGCGCACCGACTCGAAGTCCATGTTCTCGTACAGGATGTAGTCGCCGGCCTCCACGGCCACCACCGTGTCGCATCCCAGGAACCCGGTGATGGTCAACTCGCCGTCGCAGCGCAGCCAATAGCGGAAGACGGTGGCGTTGGAGATCACTCCGGCGCTCTGGAGGTCTCCGGCGATCTCGTTGACGGACGCTCCCTGGGGAATGCTCAACTCGACCGCGTCTCCGGGAAATCCGCCCGGGGTGATCTGATCGTCGACCCAGCCGTAGATGCGGCCCCGTACCCAGCCGACGGCCAGCACCACCACCAACACCAGCACCACCAGACGGGCGAATCCGCCCCAGAAGGGGCGATAGCGGACCCAATTGCGGTCGTAGGCGTCGTAGACGGGATCTACCAGAGGGTCGTCGCCGAGTTCCTCCTCCACCACCACCATCGATCCCTGATCGACCGTCGACCAGCCGCCCCGAGCCGCAGCGGCACGCTGCTCGTCACGGCGAGCCGTCCGGCGCGCAGAACGCTGGGTCCGGCGCCCGCCGCGGCTCTTGGGGGGCCTCGCGGGCCTCGGTGGCGTAGGACGCTTGGGAGGCCTGGACGGCTTCGATGACTTGGGCCGCTTCGGTGACTTGGGCGCCTTGGAAGGCTCGGGCGGCTTGGATGCCTTGGGCGGCTTGGAGGGCTTAGGCGGCTTGGATGCCTTGGGCGACTTGGGCGCCTTGGCGGGCGCCGCTGGCATGGGACTCGTGGGTGGCTTCGGGCGGGCGGCCTTCGAGCGATCAAGCTCTGTTCGGGCTCGGCCATCGGAGCGGCCGGTGATGAAGTTCGACAGCCTCGACGGGCGACGCGCCTGCTGGTCGCCGTCAGCCACGGGGCATACCGGCGTCGAGCCAGGATTGCAGAATCACCGCGGCCGCCACCTGATCGACGACGCCTCGCCGCTGCGGCCCCTTCATCTGCTGCTCCATGAGGCTCCGTTCCGCGATGACCGTCGTCAGCCGTTCATCGTAGGAAACCACCGGCACCGCCAGCAGACGCCCCAGACGGTCGATCTCCACACGAGCCGCCCGCGCCGCTGGACCCTCCGAACCGTCGAGCGAGACAGGCAGCCCGACCACCACGATCTCTGCCTGCCACTGCTCCAGCAGTTCACTGATGGCCTGCAGATCCCGGTCGTGGTCGCCGGTGCGGACCAGGGTCTCGACCGGTGTGGCTACCGTCCCAGCCGAATCGCACACCGCCACACCGACCCGACGCTCCCCCAGATCGAGCCCCAGGGCCCGCATCCTCAGGACAGTCCGGCCGCGGCGCGTGCCAGATCGAGGGCCTCGTCCAGGCGTTCGGCGTCAGCGCCTCCGGCCACGCAGAAATCGGCTGCGGATCGACCTCCGCCGCGGATCGCCTTCTTGGCGTCGCCGATGAGATCGCCGGCGTGGAAGCCGCCGCCCTCGTTGGCCGCGGCAGCCAGGGCGGCTCCCCCGGAATCGAGCGCAGTGCCCAACACCACCGCCTTCACACCGGCGATGTCACGAATCGAAACCGCCAGGTCTCGCAAGCCGTCGCGCCCCACGTCGTCGACCCGAGCCACCACCACGCCCTCCACCGCCGTTGCCGCCAACTCGGGCGCGCGGCCCAGCGCCACCCGGCGCCTCAAATCGGCGACCTCGCTGCGCAGAGCCTTGGTCTCGCTCTGCCGTTTGGCCACACCGTCGGCCAACTCGGCCGAAGGCACCCCCAACGAGCGGGCCACATCGTCTATGAGAGACTGCTGAGAGCGCAACAGAGTGAGCGTGTCGGTGCCGGTGATGGCTTCCAGCCTGCGCATGTTGGCGCCGATCGACGCCTCCGAGGTGATGTGGAACGCACCGATGTCGCCCAGGGCACGCACATGGGTGCCGCCGCACAACTCCACCGAGTGACGCCCGGCCTCCAGCACCCGCACCATGTCGCCGTACTTGTCGCCGAAGAAGGCGATGGCGCCGATCTGCTGGGCATGATCGAAGGTCGTCTCGTAATGCCGGCACGACTCGTTGTCGAGCACCTCAGAGTTGACGAGATCCTCCACATCGGTGATCTGCTCGGCGGTGAGGGCCTCGTAGTGGCTGAAGTCGAAGCGCAGACGGTCCGGGCCCACCCAGGATCCCTGCTGCTTGACGTGATCGCCGAGAACCTCCCGCAACGCCCAATGCAGGATGTGGGTGGCGGTGTGGTTGCGACGGATGCCGGCCCTGCGCCCGGCGTCCACCGTGGCGGTGACCTCGTCGCCGACTCGCAGTTCGCCCTCGGTTGCTTCGACGAGATGCACATGCAGGTCCGGAACCCCGTAGACGGTGTCGACCACCTCCGCCCGCGCGCCGGTGGCCTCGCACCGGATCTCACCGGTGTCTCCGATCTGGCCGCCGCTCTCGGCGTAGAACGGTGTGCGGTCGAGCACCACCCGACCGTCGGTGGCGTACAGCACCCGTGCAGTGGTACCCAGGTCGGCCCGGCCACAGAACTCGGTGGGTCCCGCCGCGGAGAACAACGCCACGAACGGGGCGACATCGTCGGCCGCGGCCACCGACCGTGCGCTGCGGGCCCGCTCCTGCTGTTGGGACATGGCGGCCGCGAAGCCCTCCGTGTCCACCTCCACTCCCCTCTCGGCGGCGATCTCGACGGTGACCTCGAGAGGGAAGCCGTAGGTGTCGTGCAACAGGAAGGCAACCTCGCCGTCTATCGGCTGGCCGTCGGAGAGTGCCGCCATGCGACCGTCGAGGATGGCCTGTCCGGTGCGCAGCGTCTGGCGGAAACGCTGCTCCTCACGGTCGATCACATCGCGCACGTAGCCGTGGTTGCGCACCAGGTCCGGGTAGGCCTCGCCCATCACCTCGACAACCGCGTCGACCATGCCCCCCATCACGGGCTCCTCCACACCCAGCAGGTAGGCGTGGCGCACCGCCCGACGGATTATGCGGCGCAGCACGTAGCCGCGGTCCTCGTTGGAGGGAAACACCCCGTCGCTCACCAGCAGCGACGTGGAGCGGGCATGGTCGGCGAGAATGCGAAGCGACACATCACGGGGCTCCGACTCGCCCAGCTCAGCACCGGTGAGTTGCTGGGCCGCGTCGAGCAGGGCGACGAACTCGTCGGTCTCCCAAACCGAGTCCACGCCCTGCAGCACGGCCACCGTCCGCTCCAAGCCCAAGCCGGTGTCGATCGAGGGCTTGGGCAGCGGGATCTCGCGGCCGTCCGATGTGCTCTCGAACTGCATGAACACCAGGTTCCAGACCTCGACGAAGCGCTCCTCGCCGCCATGGGCGGGACCGCCGTCGGGGCCGTAGTCGGGTCCCTTGTCCCAGAAGATCTCCGAGCACGGCCCGCAGGGACCCACATCGGCCATGCGCCAGTAGTTGTCGTCGCCGAGTCGCTGGATCCTCTCGGCGGGCACGCCCACCTCGTCGCGCCAGATGGCCTCGGCTTCGTCGTCGCTGTGATGCACCGTCACCCACAGCCGCTCGGGATCGAGGCCGAACACACCGGTGACCAGTTCCCACGCCCAGGCGCAGGCGTCGGACTTGAAGTAGTCGCCGAAGCTGAAGTTGCCGAGCATCTCGAAGAAGGTCAGGTGACGCGATGTCCGCCCGATCTCATCGAGATCGTTGTGTTTGCCGCCGGCCCTCACGCACTTCTGCACGGTCACCGCCCTCGAGAACGGGGCCTGCTGCTCGCCGGTGAAGTAGGTCTTGAACGGCACCATTCCCGCCACCGTGAACAGCAGCGTGGGATCGTGGGGGATCAGGCTGGCCGACGGGTGATGGGTGTGGCCCCGCTCGGCGAAGAAGTCGACGAAGGCTCTGCGGACCTGCGCCGCGGTCATCGACTTCATGCGAGCTTGGCTCGCCTATTCGCTCGACCTCTGGGGCTCATTCCGGATCCGCCTGGGTGTCGGGATCCTCGCCGCGCAGTTCTGTCTCGGAGCGGCGCATGGCGTCGCGGCCCTCGACAACGGCATGTCGGACATCGTCAGCGATGCGTCGCGCTCCTCGGCCGAAGCTGCGGGCATTGTCGACGGCAGTCTCGCGGGCCCGGCTGGCGGCCTGCTGCGACCGCTCGGCCACGACGTTGCGGATGTTGGCGGGGGCGTAGCGTTCCGCCGCCTCGCGAGCCTTGCCGCGCAGCCAGGCCGCGGTACCGAGACCGGCCATGTAACCCGCTCCCAGCCACCACATACGCCTCATCGCCGAAGCCTCCGGGATCGGGTGTCGCGGTCGGGCGCAGCCAGGTCGAGGGACCGACGATGGCGGCGACGCTCGCGCAGGCGTCGGCCCGCCTGACCGGCTCCCGACACCAGTGACAATCCCTTGATCAACGGCGGTGCGAAGGCCCGGTAGGTCAGGCGGCTGGCGTGATCCGCGGTGGCCGCGATGCGCTCGGCCCGACCGATGACCCGGTCCACCCGGTGAAGCTCAGCGTCGGCCTTGGTGACAGTGGAGCGAAGGTCGTCGACCATCGGAAGCGCCGAGTCGCGCAGGTCGTCGACCACATCGCGCAGTTCGCGCATGGTGCGCACCAGCGAGACCACGGCCACTGTCAATGCCGCCACCGTCGCCAGGCACACGACCGCCACGATCACGGCGGCCAGATCGACAGCGCTCACACGAGTCAAGATACCGCTTGACGCAGCCCGCGCCGGATGCTGCGGCGCGGACCGTGGTATGGTCGCGGCTATGGAACCTTGGATCATTGCAATTGTGTCGTTCCTGGGAGCGGCGTTCATCACCTTCCTGGTCGTGCCCATCAGGCACTTGCTGCAACAGTCGGCGCTTCAAACCCAACGGATCGAGTCGAGCCACAGCGCACTGCTGGAGGCGATCAGCGGTGTTCGCGCCCATGCCGACCAACTCCACCGCGAAGCCATGGCCGCGATCGCCGCAGAAACCGGCAGTCTCCGCGACCACACCGACCAACTCCACCGCGAAGCCATGGGCGCGATCGCCGCGCTCGACCGCGAGCACCGAGACCACCGCGAGAAGCTCCATTCCGAGACCAGTGCTCAGATCAGCGATCTCGGTGAACGCCTAGCTGCAGTCGAAGCTGTCGCCGGACTACGCGCCGCCGTCTAGTCCCTCATTCCGGCACCTGCGGAGGGTGGCTTCGGCGCCGTGATCTGAGGGCTCGTAGTAGACGTTGTCTGCAACTTCGGCGGGGCGGTGCTGCTGGGCGACCCAGCCGTCGGGGTGGTCGTGGGGATAGCGGTATCCCTCGCCGTGGCCGAGAGACTTCGCGCCCTGGTAGTGGGCGTCGCGCAGGTGCATGGGCACCTCACCGGTTCCGGCGGTGCGAGCATCGGCGGCGGCCAGGCCCAGAGCCACGGTCACCCGGTTGGACTTGGGTGCGGTGGCCAGCCTCACCACCGCATGAGCCAGGTTGAGCTGGGCCTCGGGCAAGCCGACGTACTCCACGGCGCGGGCCGCGGCGTCGGCCACCAGCAGCGCTGCGTCGTCGGCCAGTCCGATGTCCTCGGAGGCCAGGATCACCAGCCGCCGGGCGATGAAGCGCGGATCCTCTCCCGCATCCAGCATCCGGGCCAGCCAGTAGAGGCCCGCATCGGCGTCGGAGCCCCGGATGCTCTTGATGAACGCACTGATCACGTCGTAGTGACCGTCACGGCCATAACGCACAGCCTTGGCGTCAGCCGCGGCCTCGGCATCAGCCAACGTCACATGGACCGACTCCATCCCGTTGACACCGGGCCGCCCGCCCGGCGCGGACTCGCCGCGCCGACCGGCCAGGGCCACCGCCACCTCGGTGCCGGTGAGGCCGTGGCGGCCGTCTCCGCCGCTGCGAGCCGCCAGGTGGCGGACCGCGTCGTCGTCGGCGCCGGCCTGCTCGGCGTCGAGGCCCCGCCGGATCAGATCCGTCAGCGAAGCCTCGTCCAGCGGATGAAGGCGGAACAGCGTCGAGCGCGACATCAGCGGCGGATTGACCTCGAAGTGCGGGTTCTCGGTGGTGGCGCCGATCAACACGATCAGGCCGTCCTCCACCGCGGGCAACAGGGCGTCCTGCTGGGCCTTGTTGAAGCGGTGGACCTCGTCTAGGAACAGGATCGTGCCGGTGCCGTGGGTGCCCAGTCGGTCACGGGCACGCTCGATCACACCTCGCACGTCCTTCACCCCGGCGGTCACCGCGGAGAGCTCCTCGAACACCTTGGACGTGGTCAGGGCCACCACCCGGGCCAAGGTGGTCTTGCCCGTGCCCGGCGGACCCCACAGGATCACCGACGACAACCGGTCGGCCTCGATCAGCTCCCTCAGCGGCCGCCCCGGTCCGACAAGGTGATCCTGACCGACGATCTCGTCGAGGGTGCGGGGCCGCAACCGGGCCGCCAGCGGCGCCCTCCGGTTCAGCCGCTCAGCCGCAGCCGCATCGAAGAGATCCCCAGCCACACGTCCGACCCTATGCGCGCGATGACCCACGCGACGGTGTCTCACTTGGCGTCGGAGTCGAGCGCTACTCGCTCGGCCTCTTGACTAGCCAGAAGTACGCGACCGCAGCCGATACGGCAACGGCACCCAGCGACAGCACGGACTCGGTGACAGTCACTATGTCGCCGGCTGAATGCATCGTGTTGGCATCGGATCGCCACGACGCCGGGTCCTGATGGAACAGCAGGTAGCCGAACGCCAGCACCGGGGCGGCCGTGACCACGAACGGAAGGAACATCTCCAACGGCCTCTGGTGCTGCTGGCCGGCCATCAGCCCCGAGATGGCCCGCACTACCAGGAACCCGGCCGGAAGCGCCAGCGGAACCAGGATGACCGAGATGAGGCTCATCAACACCAGCGGCGTGCTCGCGAACAGCGTCAGCGCGGGTCGCCCGGTGCGGCCTCCGAGGAAAGCAAGGAGCCCGAGCAGGCAGTACGGAGCCCCGAAGGCCACCGCCGCGAGTTCTGCGTTGGGCTGCCCGTCCTGGGCGCCGAAATACCAGATCAGCATCAGGGCGACACCGGCCACCACGAACATCAAGGCAGCCACATCCTGAGTCCGACGCACTCGAGGCCGGACCTCAGGAGTCTCCGAACTCCTGCCGGAGGGAGAAGTCAGGCCATGAGCGTCTCGGCGCACATCGTCACCCTAGAACGGCAGGACAAGAAGCCACTGGCCGAAAGCGTGAGCCCGACCCGATCCAGCCGGCAGGCCGACGGATGGGTTGCGCCACAAGAGTTGATCCAGCCAGATCCTGCGGCGTTGGGTCAGGCGGGGGGCAGGACTCTCAGACCTAGCTCTCGCAGGTGGGTGCCGGCTATGGGACTGGGGGCGTCGGTGAGGGGATCGGCGCCGGACTGGGTCTTCGGGAAGGCGATCACCTCGCGGATGTTCTCCTCGCCCACCAGCAGCGCGGCCAGCCGGTCGAGGCCCACCGCGAAACCGGCGTGGGGCGGGGCACCGTAGCGGAAGGCGTCGAGCAGGAAGCCGAAGCGGTCTTGGGCCTCCTCCGCGCTGATGCCCAGCGATTCGAAGATCCGCTGCTGGACGTCGCGGCGGTGGATCCTCACGCTGCCCGACCCGAGCTCCCAGCCGTTGAGCACCAGGTCGTAGGCCTGGCTGCGGACTTCCAGCAGAGCCTCGCCGGAGGCCCGGCCGTCGGGCGACATCAGCGCCTCAAGATCGTCTTGGTGGGGCATGGTGAAGGGGTGGTGAGACGGGATCGGATCACTGTCGGGGGTGAGTGCCTCGAACAGCGGGAAGTCCACCACCCACAGGAAGTTGAAGCTGCCGTCGTTGACCGGAGAACGCCCCAGCTCCAGTCGCAACAGCCCCAACACAAGGCGCACCAGCGGTCGTTCGTCGGCCACCAGGAAC
>JAJDZO010000303.1 GCA_022824605.1 Acidimicrobiia bacterium | reverse complement strand
CGGTCACCGCGCTGGTGCTGGCCGCTGGAACGCTGATTGCCGGCTACCGCAGCGGCGCCCTGGCCGCAGTTGCGGTGGCGGTTTGGGCGCCGGTGGCCGCGTCGGCGTTGTTGCGCGGGACGGTTCTGTCGGGCTACCGGGCCCGCCGTAACGCCGCCCTATTGGAGTGGCTGAGGCGGATCCGTCTGTACGCAGCCGCGGGCCGTCCCATCAACGATGCTGCTGTCGAGGCTGCCGAGCGGGTGGAAGCACCCGCCTTCGCGCCCGCAGCCGCCAGCATCAACCTCGCCCTCGCCTCAGGGGTAGACCCCTTGAGTGCCGCCGCGGGACACTTCGCCGGATCACCGGCCGAGACCCTCGTCGGCACACTTGCCGCAGCTGAGCGGGGCGGCGCTGCGGCCGCCGGTCTGATCGACCGGCTCATCGCCCAGGCCGTGCGCGCCCTCGAGGATCATCGACGGGTCCGCATCGAGGCATTGGGCCGCTCAGTTGCCGGCAGCGGCACCATCGCCGCGATCACCGCCAGTGCGGTCGTCGTGATTGCGCTGCTGGCCAGCATCCAGATCGGCGTGTGAGCGCCTGCTCAACGCCCAATCCCAAGTCCTGCAAACGTCACAAAGGAGACGACCACCATGGACGCACCTGTTGCCAAGATCATCATGCTCGCTGCCACCATCGCCATCACCGCGGCGGTGGTTCTGTTCACCTGGAACGTGATCGGCGAGAACACCCCCGATCCGGCGGCCAATCCCGACGCCGACCGGTCACAGATCAGACACGAGAATCTCTGCAATGCCGTAGGAGGCACTTGGACAGCCGGCACCAAGACGTGCTCGTAGCCGAGTCGGCCCCGGTCGAGGCGCTGAACGAGAAGGCAGGGCCTGCCGATGGACACCGCCTTCGCGGTGATGCGCACCAGCGCGATGATCTTCGTGGTGGTGGGGATCAGCTTCGGTGTCTACCTCCATCAGGTGGCCAAGATCACCGCGTCCACCGCGGCGGTGGCTGCGGCCACGGCCGCCGCCCAGTCCTTGGACAAGACCGACTGGGACTGCACCGCCACCCACGATGGATGGACGGCCGCCGAGGATGCCGCGGCCCAAGCCGCGGCGTCCCGCACCGGGGGTCGCTCGGCGGCCACCGCCACCGCCTACACGCTGCGAGCCGAGCCGTCATGCACGGTGGTGGCCACGGTCACGGTCGGCGCCGCCGGGTCGCGGCGGTGGCTGGAGGCCACCGCGGTGGCCTGCCGGCCCGCCCGGGCGGCCGCTTCAGTCGGCTGGAAACTGACACCGCCGTGCTAACCGAACACGCCCTCGGGGAGACCGAGCACACATGCCGGGAAACCCCGCACGGCTGCCCGGAGACCGAGCACACATGCCGGGAGACTTGGTCCGATGGATGAGCCGGTAGCGCTGGTATTGGCCGCTCCGGTGCTCGCGCTCGCGCTGTGGGCGGTGGCGTTCGTGGGGGGCTTCTCCAACGGAGAAGCCCGGGCGGCCGTCGCGGCCGAACTTGCCGCCCAGGCGGCAGCCCAGGCCACCGGCCCTGAAGCAGCCGACACAGCCGAACGCATCGCCCTCGGGGCGACGCTCTCGGCCTGCACCCACACCACCACCACCCACAACCGGGGCGGATCCAGACGGTCGGCTGCCGTCACCGTGGCCTGCGAGGTGTCTGGACCGTTCTCGGGCAACCGGGTATGTTTCACCGGCTACGCCCAAGCCCGTCCAGCCGTATCAGCCCATGTCCGCGTCGAATGCCCCAGCGCGGTGAGGCCGCGATGAATGTCCCAGTGCTGGTGCTGATGTTGGCCGCGATGGTCACCGCGATGTCGGTGTCGCTGCAGGATCACGGGGCTCACGCCGCGGCGAGCGACCTCGCCGAGATCCGGGCCGAGCACGCCGCGGCCAACTTCGTGGCCGGATGCATCACGCATGAGGGATGCGCACCGCCCGACACCGAAGGTGTGGAGGTGTGTGCCACCACCGACGCAGGGGTGGTCGTGTCGGCGTCCGTGTCGTGGACTCCGGTCCTGTGGAAAGGCCGCACGCCGGTGACCGCCGACCGGGTGATCGCCTACGACGAGGGCCTCGGCGCCGCCCTCAAGGCCCGTGCCGCCGCCGCAGTCAGGCCCTGCTGACACCGCGACCAGAAGCATGCCGGGAAAGCTTCACACGGCGGCGCACCAGCCGTGGGGTCGCCCGGCGCGCTACCGGGACGGGGTGTCCGTGATGTGCAGTACGCCGGTTTGTGACAGCCGGGAAGACTCAGGTGTCGAGCGTTCGCGGCTGGGTGCTGGGGTTTAGCTGGGGTTGGAGAGTTGTTCCAGGTAGTTGGTTAGGACGGTGCCTAAGTCGTAGTCGGTGGTGTCTAGTTCGGCTAGACGGTCATACGCCTCGGCCATTTCGGCGGCTCGGCGCTCGGCGTAGGTGCGGGCGTGGTAGTGCGTCGGGATCAGGAAATGACCGGCGGCCACCCCGTCGAAGGCTCGGCGGGCGACGGTGTCCGCGTCCATGCCCATCTGCTCCATGAAATCGCCCGCACCGGGATCGCCCGACGCCGACCCGCCGAAGCGATCGGGGCGCTGCGAAGCCGCATCCCACAGCCTGCTGACGGTGAGACCCGGACACAGCACGCTTACTCCGACATGGTCGGGAAGTTCGGCCCGCAGCACATCGGACATGCCGAGCACGGCATGTTTCGTCGCGGTGTACAGGCCCGCGTTGGGATGCGGCACCCCCACCGAATGCTCCGAACCGGTGACCAGGAGCCAGCCACCGGAGGCGTCGGCCGCCATCAAGCGACCGAAGCTCCCCACGGTGTGGAACACGCCCAGCATGTTGACCGAGACCACCCAGGCAGCATCGGCCGTAGCCGCCTCCAGCAGGGTCGAACCGGGCGGCATCACGCCCGCGTTGGCACAGACCACCGCGGGAGTGCCGTGATCACGGGCGACCGCTGCAGCCAGCGCCTCCACCTCGTCCGCCTTGGACACGTCGCAGGTGTGCGCCTCGGCCTGAGCTCCGGAAGCGACGATGCTCTCGACAGTCTCCGCGGCGGCGGCCATGTCCACATCGGAGACCACCACCGTCGACGCTCCCCTGGCAGCGGCCTCCACGGCCAGCGCGGCGCCGATGCCGCTGGCCCCTCCGGTCACCACCACCGGCCTTCCTTCGATCCTTGAACCCATGTCGCTCACGCTACTTTCCAGCCTTCCTCACTCGACGGTCGAACAGAACGCGTCGGCGTCACTCGCCGTCGGCCAGCAGGCCGCAGGCTCGGGCCCGCTCCAGGGTCACCTCGAAGAGCCGGGCGGTGGCCGCGTCGATCATCATCCCGCCGAAATTGGCCGCGCCCAGGCCCTCAGCCTCGGCCTCACGGACGGCGTCCACCGCTCCCTTGGCCCGAGCGATCTCCGCCTCGGTGGGAGCGAACACCCGGTTGGCGGCCTCGATCTGGCTCGGATGGATGCACCACTTGCCGACACCGCCGAGCGTGGAGAACGTCGTCGCGCTGTGCTCATATCCGTCCGGATCGGCAAAGTTGGCCCAAGGCCCGTCGATGGCGTCGATGCCGGCGCTGCGGGCCGCGACGACCATCTGGACCCGCGCGTAGTGCCAGATGTCGCCCGGATAACCCCGACGCGACGATTCGTCGCTCACGCCGATATGCCCGAGGCGCATTCCCTGACTGGCCGACAGGTCGCCCACCCCGAGGATCATCGCTTCGAGGCGAGGACTGCAGACCGCAACTTCGTCCACCGTCTGCAGAGCCTCGACCTCCTCGATCAACACCTCGATACCGATGCGTCCGACCTCGAGCCCCAGCTTCAGCTCGAGCTGAGTCAGCATGTCGTCGACGAACCACACCTCGCGGGGTCCCTTGATCTTCGGGACGATGATCACGTCGAGGTTGGCGCCCGCACCGGTGACCACCTCGGCGATGTCGTCATGGCACCACTGGGTGTCGACGCTGTTGATCCGGTAGGACCGCACCGTCGATCCCCAGTCGAGTTCGTTGAGGCCGGCGATCACGTTGCGCCGAGCGGCGACCTTGGCCGACGGCGCCACCGCGTCCTCAAGGTCGAGGAAGGCCAGGTCGGCGTCGCTGGCCGCTGCTTTGGCGATCATCTTGGCGGAGTGGCCCGGCGTCGACAGCTCGGACCTGCGGAGGCGATCAGGTTTCGCCCGCTCGTAGCTACTCATTTGCGGCTTGCACTTTCTGTTGCTGTGGATCTTCGCGAAGGGGCCGGTCCGGGTTGAAAGACTCGATCTCGGCGATCAGCTCTCGACGGTGCTCGTCGAGGCGGGGAGCGGCCCGGTAGACGCCTCCCGGGGTCTCGGTGAAGCGCAGCGCGGTGTTGGGGGTGATCACCGGACGGGCCGATCCCGGATGGTCGACGGCCACCAGCATCCCCCGAGCCTGAACATGAGGATCCTCCACCAGGTCCGGCGCCTGGTTGACCGGTCCGCACGGAACCAGCCCGTGAAGTAGTTGCGCCACCTCGGCCCTGGTGCGAGTGCCGGTCCACGCCGTCACCGCGGCTCTCACCTCGGATCGGTTGATGACCCGCCGGCGGATCGTGCTGTAGCGCTCGTCGTCGATCATGTCTCGGCGATCCATCACGTCGCACAGCTTCGCCCACTGGTGGCGCATCGGCGCGGCGATGGCCACCTGGCCGTCGGCCGCGTCGTACAGCTCGAAGGGGCACAGCGACGGGTGCTCGGCGCCTCGAGGCGCCTGGACCTCGCCGGTGTAGCTGTAGCGCCACACCACCGACTCGCACAGCGCCACCATCGAGTCCATCATCGAGACCTCCACGAACTGGCCCTCGCCGGTGCTGCGAGCGTGGTGGAGCGCACCGAGCAGCCCGGCGACCAGCATGGTCGCCGGATAAAGGTCGCCGACGCTGGGGCCTGAGGCCACCCGCTCACCCGCCGCGGTCCCGGTGCAGGAGACGAGGCCGCCCATGGCCTGGGCCACGATGTCGAAGGCAGGCCGGCGGGTGTAGTCGCTCTCCCCGGTGCGAGGATCGCCGAACCCGCGGATCGCTCCGTACACCAGTCCCGGCCGCTGCTGTCTCAGCACCTCGTAGCCGAGGCCCAGCCCGTCCATCACCCCGGCCCGGAAGTTCTCCACCACCATGTCCGCGGTCGCCACCAGCCCCAGCAGCGTGGCCGCATCCTCGGGGTCGCGCAGGTTGAGAACGATGCTGCGCTTGTTGCGGTTGACACTGGCGAAGTAGCCGCCGAAGCTGCGCTCCTCGTCCACCTCGGTGAAGGGTCCGCCCCGGCGCAGCGTGTCGCCGCTGGGCGCCTCCACCTTGATCACGTCGGCGCCCATGTCGGCGAGGATCATGGTGCAGTAGGGGCCGGCCAGGGCCTGGGTGAGGTCGATGATCCTCACGTCGCGCAGCGGCCCGCAACGCTCGGTCGCCATCGGCGCGGCCTTCAGGTGCGCCCTCGTGTGATCG
>JAJDZO010000304.1 GCA_022824605.1 Acidimicrobiia bacterium | reverse complement strand
CGTGAACGGCTGGCGCATCGAGGTGGTGGCCGTCGACGGGCTGAGGATCGCGGCGGTGCGGCTGGTGGCCCCGGCCGCGGCCGCTGCTCGACCTGCGCCCGAAGCGGGGCACACACCCGGCAAGGCCGCCCCGGGAGCGTCGCAGTGAGCCGCGGTGAGCATTGTCGCCCCGGGGTGTCGCGGTGAGCAGGGCCGCGTCGGGGGTGTCGCGGTGAGCACGGTCACCTGGGTGGCTTTGGCGGTGGCGGTGGTGATGCTCGCGGCCAACGCCTTCTTCGTGGCGGCCGAGTTCGCGCTGGTCGCGGCCCGTGCGGTGAGGCTGGAGTCAGCGGCGGAGCAAGGCGACCGGCGCAGCCGCATCGCGCTGAGCGCGGTGCGTGACATCCAGACCCAGCTGGCCGGGGCCCAGCTCGGTATCACGATGGCGTCGCTGGTGCTGGGCTATGTGGCCGAACCGGCCATCGCTCATCTCATCGAGCCGGTCATCGAAGCGGTGGTGGAGGTTCCCTCGGGGGTGCTGCACACCATCTCGTTCGCGGTGGCGCTGTTCGTGGTGACCACGCTGCATGTGGTGGTGGGCGAGATGGTCCCCAAGAACATGGCCATCACCGAGCCCGAGCCGGCGGCGCGGCTGCTGGCTCCGGCGCTGCGGATCTACGGGGTGGTGTTCAAGCCGGTCATCTGGTCGCTCAACGTGGTGTCGAACGGGATCGTGCGTCTGATGGGCATGAAGCCGGCCGACGAGATCAACACCGCGCTCACCATCAACGAGTTCCACACGCTGCTGGCCGGCGCCCGCTCTGAGGGCGTGATCGAGTCCACCGAGCATGAGCTGCTCTCGGGTGCGCTGCAGTTCCGGGTCCGCTCAGCCGGTTCGATGATGGTGCCCGCCGACCGGTTGGTGGCGGTGCCTCGGGGAACCTCGGTGGCCCGACTCGAGGATGTGGTGGCCTCCAGCGGCCACACCCGGGTGCCGGTGTGGGGATCCGATCCCAGCGATGTGCTGGGCTTCGTGCACGCCAAGGACCTGCTGCGCATGCCCGCTGAGGCTCGCGACGATCCGGTGCCGCTGGAGCTGGTGCGCCGCATGAGGGTGGTCAGCCCCGACATGGTGGGCCGCGACCTGCTGCTCTACATGCGCCGCTCGAGGGTTCACATGGCCCTGGTACGCAACGACGCCCACGACATGCTCGGCGTGGTCACCCTGGAAGACGTCCTAGAGGCCCTAGTAGGCGACATCTACGACGAATCCGACACGAGCCAAAGCCCCCAGCAAGCAGCCCAGCGGCTAGCCCGTCAAGAGCCGTAACGCCTTCGCTTCGTTGTGAGGGCTCAGCGCTGGTGGTGATGGACGGCTCAGGCGCCTATGGCGTGGTAGCCGCCGTCGGCTTGGATGATCGATCCGGTGGTGGACGGCAGCCAATCGCTCAACATGGCCACGATGGTGCGCGACACCGCCGACGGGTCGGTCACGCTCCAGCCGAGCGGCGCCCGGGTGGCCCAAGCGTCCTCGAACTCTGAGAACCCGGGGATCGAGCGGGCGGCCATGGTGCGCATCGGCCCGGCCGAGACCAGGTTCACCCGTATGCCCCTCGGTCCCAGGTATCGGGCCAGGTACCGGCAGGTGGATTCCAGGCCGGCTTTGGCCACGCCCATCCAGTCGTAGGCGGGCCACGCCCGGGTGGCGTCGAAGTCGAGCCCCACGATCGAACCGCCCTCCGGCATCAGCGGCGCCACTGCGTCGGCCAGCAGCTTCAGCGAGTAGGTGGATATCTCCAGGGCGACCTTGACGTCGTCCCAGGAGGCGTCCATGAACGTGCCGCCCAAGCAGATCTCGGGGGCGAACCCGATGGCGTGCAGCGCGCCGTCGACCTGTCCCCAGCTCGCAGCCAGATGGTCGTGCAGCGCGTCGGCATGCGACGGTTCGGTCACGTCGAACTCCACCACCTCGATGCCGTCGCCGAGTTTGCGGGCCGTGCGCCGGGTGAGCCGCATCGCCCGTCCGGCCCCGGTCACGAGGATCTCGGCCCCCTCGGCCAGCGCCAGTTCCGCCGCTCCGTAGGCGAGCGATGCGTCGGTGAGCACGCCGGTGATCACGATGCGCTTGCCGTCGAGGATGCCCACGGCCGGCAACGCTACCTTGAGAATGTGCGGCTCTATGACACAGCCCGAGGCGCAGCAGCCGCCTGGGTTTCCCCGTCGGCCGGTGCCGCGTGACCCTCCGGCTCTACGACACTGCCCGAGGCGAAGGGGTTGATTCGGTTCGTGCCGGGGCCGGTGCCGCATGACCCTCCGGCTCTACGACACTGCCCGAGGCGCGGTCGTGGACTTCGAGGCTCCGGGGTTGGTGCGCATGTACGTGTGCGGCATCACGCCCTACGACGCCACCCACCTGGGTCATGCCGCCACCTACATCACCTACGACGTGTTGCAGCGGCGTCTGCGCGACATGGGCCGCGAGACCCGCTGTGTGCGCAACATCACCGACGTCGACGACGACATCCTGGCTGCGGCCGAGCGCCGGGGCGTGCATTACCTCGACCTGGCCTTCCACCAGACGGCTCGCTTCGACGACGACATGGCCGCCCTCAACACTCTGCCCCCGGCATCCGAGCCCAGGGCCACATCGGCGATACCCGACATCCGCGGCTTCATCCACGCCGCGCTGGAGCGCGGCTTCGCCTACTGCTCGGGCGGGGGCGTCTACTTCGACACGCAGGCCTTCGACGGGTTCGGCTCACTGTCGAGGTTCGGGCGCGACCGCATGGTCGAGCTGGCCCGAGAGTGGCGCGATGACCCCAACGACCCGGCCAAGCGAGACCCGCTCGACTTCGTGCTGTGGCAGCCTGCCCAGCCCGGCGAGCCGTCGTGGGAGTCGCGGTGGGGGCCGGGTCGGCCGGGCTGGCACGTCGAGTGCTCCACGCTGGCGCTGCGAGAGCTGGGCGAGACCATCGACCTGCACGGCGGGGGAGCGGACCTCCTCTACCCGCACCACGAATGCGAACGGGCCCAGTCCGAGGCGGTCACGGGCAAGCCGTTCGCCCGGCACTGGCTGCATCAGGCGCTAGTGCACTACCAGGGCGCCAAGATGTCGAAATCGCTCGGCAACCTGGTGTTCGTCCACGACCTGCGCCGGGACCATGAGCCCATGGCCATCCGCCTGGCCCTCATGTCACACCACTACCGCACCCCCTGGCCCTGGCACAACGGCCTGCTGCGAGAGGCTGAGCAGCGCCTAGCCCTGTGGCGCAGCGCTCCGCGAGCCAGCGACGACCCCGACCTCGTCGTCGAGGTGCGCCAACGCCTCGACGACGATCTGGACGTCCCCGCCGCCCTCACCGCCGTAGACACCGCCGCCCGAGCCGGCCGTGCCGTACGCTCCACAGCCAGCCTGCTCGGTGTCTCCCTCTGACAGACATGTAAATACATAGCATATATATATATATATATATATATATATATATATATACTTTATGATGCTTGTTTGAAATTGCGGAAACCCGAACGTATCGGCGCTGGTTCCGCAATTTGAGTGACAGGCAGGCGCGTGGTCTCATCAGGGCTCGTGTCCGACAACTGGCAGAGGGTCATGCGGGGGATGCCACAGGGGTGGGCGGCGGAGTCAGGGAAATGCGAATCCACTGTGGTCCCGTGTATCGGGTGTACTATTGCCAGCGAGGGCAGTCGGTGGTCGTGCTCCTGGCTGGCGGTGACAAGGGCAGCCAGGCGCGAGACATCAAGACGGCGATCAGGCTCGCGGGCGAGTTGCAGGTGAGGGGCCGATGAGACTCAAGAGGCGGACCAAGACGTATCCGTGGGATCCAGCCGACGGTCTGGACACTGACGAGGAGCGGATCGCCTACTTGGATGCCGCCCTCGAAGCGGATGACCCGCTCTTGGTGGCAGCAGTCTTGGACGACATAGCGCGTTCCAAGGGCATGGAGGATGTCGTCGCCGAAGCGGGCCTGGTGATCCGAGGTTCTGGAGAGCCTTCAACCAATGGGACCCCGGAGTTGGAGACCCTTCTAAAGGTCGTGCGCGCTCTCGGGTTTCGACTCAGGGCGGCCTCGACTACGGCGGCAGGCGGGCCGTAACGGGCGCACTTCAACGGGCAGAATGGGCCGCCACTTGAGCGGAGCCGCGCCCTTGGGGGCAGCGGTAGCCTCGAAGGCGATGTCTGCCATCACCGTGTCGCTGCCTGATGGTTCTGAGCGGGAGCTGGCCGAGGGCTCCAGTGCCGCCGATCTGGCCGCTGCCGTCGGCCCGCGCCTCGCCGCGGATGCGGTGGTGGCGGTGGTGGACGGCGCCGAGAGGGACCTGACCGCTGCTCTGACTGACGGGGCCGCGGTTGAGATCGTGACCTCTTCGTCGGACCGGGGGCTGCACACCATCCGGCACTCCACCGCGCACGTGCTGGCCCAAGCGGTGCTGGACCTGTTCCCCGGTGCCACCTTCGCCATCGGGCCGCCTATCGAGCACGGCTTCTACTACGACTTCGAACTGCCCGACGGCGGCACCTTCACCGACGCCGACCTGGAGCGCATCGAAGCACGCATGCGCGAGATCATCGACGCCGACCAGCCGTTCCGGCGAGTCGAGATGGCGGCCGAGGACGCCTTGGAGCTGTTCGAGGCGCACCCCTACAAGCGGGCCATCATCGAGGCGGTGGCCATGGGCGCTGACGCCGGCGGCGACCTCGCCTCGGAGGCCTCGGACGGAGGAACCGTCAGCTGCTACCACAACGACACCGGCAATGCCGACGCCGACGGCTTCGTCGACCTGTGCTTGGGGCCCCATGTGCCGTCCACCGGGCGGCTCGGGCATTTCGCGCTGCAGCGGGTCAGCGGGGCCTACTGGCGGGGCAGCGAGCGCAACCCGATGCTGCAGCGCATCTACGGCACCGCTTGGGCCACCGGGAAGGACCTCAGAGCTCATCTGCATCGTCTGGCCGAGGCCGAGCGCCGCGACCACCGCCGCCTCGCCGCCGAACTCGACCTAGTGTCGTGGCCGGCCGAGCTGGGGCCGGGCCTGGCGGTTTGGCATCCCAAGGGCGCGCTGGTGCGCACCCTGATGGAGGACTACTCCCGCCAGCGCCACGCAGGCGGCGGGTATGAGTTCGTGTACTCGCCCCACATCGCCAAGTCGGTGCTGTGGGAGACGTCCGGCCATCTCGACTTCTACGCCGAGAGCATGTACCCGCCGATGGAGATGGACGGCACCAACTACTACCCCAAGCCGATGAACTGCCCGTTCCATGTGATGGTGTACCGGTCGTCGCAGCGCAGCTACCGGGAACTGCCCATGCGGCTGTTCGAGTTGGGCGCGGTGTACCGCTACGAGCTGTCGGGCGCGGTACACGGCCTGCTCCGCAGCCGGGGCTTCACCCAGGACGACGCCCACATCTTCTGTGCCCGCGACCAGATAGCGGCCGAGTTGGCGTCGCTGCTGGAGTTCGTGCTGAGCGTGCTGGAAGCGTTCGGGTTCAGCGAGTTCCAGGCCAAGCTCTCCACCCGGCCTGCGGAGAAGTACGTGGGCGAGGACGCTCTCTGGGACGAAGCCACCTCGGGCCTGCGTGCCGCGCTGGAGGCGGCCGGACTGAGCTACGAGACCGATGAGGGCGGGGGAGCCTTCTACGGTCCGAAGATCGATGTGGACGTGCGTGACGCCATCGGCCGCTCTTGGCAGCTGTCCACCATTCAGGTGGACTTCAACCTGCCGGAGCGTTTCGGGCTCGAGTACGTGGCCTCCGACGGCTCCCGGCCCCGCCCGGTGATGATCCACCGGGCCCTGTTCGGCTCGGTGGAGCGCTTCTTCGGCGTGCTGGTGGAGCATTATGCGGGCGCCTTCCCGGCGTGGCTGGCGCCGGTGCAGGCCGCGGTTCTGCCGGTGGCGGCAGCCCACGGCGACTACGCCGTCGAAGTGGCCGCCAGCCTGCGGTCGCGGGGCTTCAGGGTGGAGACGAGCCCCGCCGAGGAACCGCTGGGCAAGCGGGTCCGCAACGCCAAGGTGGCCAAGGTTCCTTACGTTCTCGTGGTGGGCGACGACGACGCCGCCGCCGGCACGGTCGGGGTCAACGCCCGTGGCGCCAAACGCCCCGAACGCGACGTGCCTCTGGATGCGTTCACCGACCGCCTGGCCGCCGAGGTCGAGGCTCGCACCTGACATGGGGGAGTGGCCCGGGCTGCGTGTGGGCGGCGCAGAGGCTCGCAGCTGACATGGTGGAGCGCCTGTGGGCCGGTTGGCGGATCCCCGCCATGATCGACGACCAGCAGGCTGCCGCGGCCGGGATGGCGGACTCCTCCGGCACCATCCCGGGAACGGTCCCCGGTGCTGGACCAGGTTCCGATGACGGTGACGGCCGGAGTCTGTTCGAG
>JAJDZO010000264.1 GCA_022824605.1 Acidimicrobiia bacterium | reverse complement strand
CATCAGGCCCTTGGCGTCGTAGGGGTTGGAGGGGTACACCACCACCAGCCCGGGCGCGTGGGTGAGGAACGACTCGGGGGAGTCGGTGTGGAACTCGAGGTTGTCGAGGTTGGTGCCCACCGGCAGCCGGGCCACCACCGGCGCGGTGAGGTGGCCCCGGTAGCGCCACCGGATGCGGGCCACATGCCCGATGAGCTGGTCGAAGGCGGGGTAGACGAAGCCCGCGAACTCGATCTCCGCGATCGGCCTCAGCCCGGCCATGGCCATCCCCACCGCGGTGCCCATGATGCCGGTCTCGCACAGCGGGGTGTCGATCACCCGGTCCTCGCCGAAGCGCTCGTGCATGCCCTCGGTGATGCGGAACACCCCTCCCTCCACGCCGACGTCCTCTCCCAGGATCACCAGCGAAGGGTCCCGCTCGAAGGCGGCATGCAGGGTCAGCTTGAGGGCCTCGGTCATGTCGAGCCGGTGGGTCTCGCCGGCGGGCGACGGGTCGTCGGTGACCGCCCACACCTCCTCCGGGTCCAAGGTCGTGGCGGGCTCGCCGGCGTCCTGCTGCTCACGGTGCAACTGCTCGGCGAGGGAGGCCGGAGTCCGGGCGAACAGCTGCCGGGGCGAGTAGTCCCGCGACACTCCGGCCCGGCTCTCCAGCTGTTCGACGTAGGTTTCGAGCTCGGCTGAGATCCTGGCTCGCATATCGTCTTCCTGGTCGGCCTCCCACAGGCCCTTGTTCACCAGGAAGGACCTCATCCGGGTGATGGGATCCTGCTCACGCCATCGGGCCTCCTCGTCAGTGGTGCGGTACACCGGGGTCCCGTCGTAGGTGGAGTGGGGAGCAAACCGGTAGGTGTGCATCTCGATGAGGGTCGGGCCCTCGCCGGCCGCGGCCCGCTCGACGGCCTCGCGGGCGGTCTGGTACATGGCCAGCGGGTCCATGCCGTCGACGCGCACGCCCGTGAACCCGTAGCCGTCGGCCTTGGCGGCCAGGGTGTCTGCTGCGGTCTGCTTGTCGATGGTTGTCGACTGGGCCACCTGGTTGTTCTGGCACAGGAACACCGTGGGGGTCTTCCACACTCCGGCGAAGTTCATGGCCGCGTGGAAATCGGACTCCGAGGTGGCGCCGTCACCGAACACCACCATGGCCACGGTGTCTCGCTCCTGGAGGCGCTCGGCGTAGCCGAAGCCCACCGCGTGGGGCAGGTGGGTGCCGATGGTGGCATTCAGCCTGGTCACCCGGTAGCGGTTGACGTCCCAGAGATCGTCGTCGTCGGGCACGCCCATCCACAGCCCGAGCGTGGCGATGGGGCTCATACCCCGGGCCAGCCACATGCCCAGCTCGCGGTAAGCGGAGAAGAGCCAGTCGGTCTCCCGCAGTGCCAGCGCCGCCCCTACATGGGCCTCCTGGCCGATCACCTGGTAATAGGCGGGCATGCGTCCCTGCCGCTGGAGGTTGAGCAGCTTCTCGTCGGCCATCCGGGTGGTGAGCAGCAGACGGAACAGCTCGACAAGCCCGGCGTCATCAAGGTCCGGGGCCGGTCCCACAAGCTCTCCGGCTGGGTCCAGGATCTGCCGCATCCTCACGTTCCTTCCGCTCGTGCTCGCCGGCCGCTCGGGCCGAAGCCTCAGTGAGTCGCCGACGGCGACACTCTAGGGTAGGAAACGCTTGTGTATCACGTCGTACGCCTGTGATTCCATATCTACGTCGTGCAGACAGCATGAGTTTCGCTGACTAGGGTGAGCCCATGACCGAGACAAGCGCAGCCCGGACAGCCACAGCCGATGTCTTCGACGTGACCGGCCGCAGGGTGGTGGTCACCGGTGGAACCGCCGGAATCGGCCTGGCGGTAGCGGCTCACCTGGTCGAGTGCGGCGCCCAGGTGGTGATCTGTGGCCGGCGGCCCGAGGGCAGCGCGATCGCTGACAGCATCGGAGCCGGCTTCGTGACGATGGACGTGGCCGACGACGCCTCGGTCGAGCGGGCGCTCGGGGCCGTGTCCGAGCGGTTCGACGCTCTGGACGCCCTGATCCTCAACGCCGGCATCGACGACTACCACGGAGAGGTCGAGGACCTCGACATGGATGTGTTCGAGCGGGTGATCGACATCAACACCCTGGGAGTGGTGCGGGCCCTCCGTCACGGGGTGGGCATGGTGCGCGACCACGGATCGGTCATCGTGACGAGTTCGCCGGCCGGCTCGGTGGCGGCGCCGGGCATGGCCGCCTACGCCGCGTCCAAGGCCGCCCTCGACCACCTGGTGCGGGTGTGGGCCCTGGAGCTGGGACCGCGCCAGGTCCGGGTCAACGCGGTGCTGCCCGGCATCGTGGAGAGCGAGATGGGGGCGGAGTCGGCACCCGATCTGGAGCTGATCAGGCGCATGACCGCCAACGGCGTGTTCCGCAAGGCTTCGGAGATGGCTCCGGTGTTCCACTTCCTGGTCAGCGACGCCAGCGCGACCCTCACCGGCTCGCTCGTCGGCTGTCACGACGGCATCCCGCTCGGCTACAGCCATGAGGTGATGGCCCGTCTCGCCGCGGACATGGCCGGTCCTTCCGGAGAGGAGGTTGCGCCGTGACTGCCGCGCTGGCTGGACAGGTGGCGTTGGTGACGGGCGCGGGCCGGATCGGGGGGATGGGCGAGGCGACGGCGCGGCGGCTGGCCGAGGCCGGCGCCGACGTGGTCGTCACCGACCTGGCCCGCGACCGTCCCGAGCTGCGCCAGGACGAGACCCACGGTCTGGGCGACGATCTGGCCGCGCTGGAGGCACTGGCCGCTGAACTGCGTGGCCAGCACGGAGTCAGAAGCTTCGCATCCCCGCTGGACGTCACCGATCAGGGCCAAGCCGAGGCGGTGGTCGGGCGCGTCGTGAGCGAACTGGGATCGCTGGACATCCTGTTCAACAACGCCGGGGCCACCACCGGGGTGGGCCGTTTCATCGACCAGACCGAGGAGCAGTGGAACCTGTCGTGGCAGGTCAACGTCATGGGGTCGAGGCGGATGGCGCTGCTGGCGCTTCGCCCGATGATCGAGGCTGGCCGGGGCGTGATCGTCAACAACGTCTCGGTCGGGGGACTGGTGTCCGATGCCGGGTACGGGGCCTACAACGTCACCAAGTTCGGCCTGACCGCCATGACCAAGCTCATCGCCAAGGAGCACGGCCCCGACGGGATCCGCTGTGTGGGCGTGTGTCCCGGACCCATCGACACCCAGATGGCGGTGGCCAACCGCAGGGTGGTCGCCGGTCTGGCCGGCGTGACCGACGACGAGGCCGGCGACATACTGGTCTCGGAGGTTCCGCTGGGCCGGTGGGGCACTGCCGACGAGGTGGCTCAGCTGGTGGTGTTCCTGGCCTCGCCGGCCGCCTCCTACATCAACGGCGCGTTAATCCCGATAGACGGGGGCATGCTGCCCTAGCCCCTGGGAAGGCGGCCGGCTCGATGTTCAGGTGAGGCCGGCGGTCATCGACTCCTTGACCTCCACCAGGTACACGAACGCCTCAACCTGCCGCACGCCGTCCACGGCGCGGACGCGGTCGAGCAGCTCGGCTAGGTGGGATTCGTCGCGGTATCTGGCCTCGGCAAGCACATCGAAGCGTCCGAGCACGAGCGCTACCAGGGTTATGTCGGTGATTGCCGCCACAGCGTCAGCAACCGGTCTAGCCGGCCCGTCGACATCGATCATGAGTCCGGCGTAGCCGTTGACGCCGAGCACGCCGGGACTCACGATGGTCTGGACGGTCACCACGCCGGCGCCCATGAGGGCCAGCACCCTCTCGCGGGTGGCCGCATGGGACATGCCCGCAGCCTCGGCCATCTCGGCGAACGTGGCCCTTCCGTTGGCGGCCAGCCGCTCGAGGAGCTTGATGTCGGTGGCGTCGACGTTGCGCCGGCGGGCGCCAAGCCGGTGGTCGCGGGTCGCGGCGTCGCGGCCCGATTGCGACCAGTCCTGCTTCACGTAGGCCACCAGCGAGGAGGCGTCGATGCCCCGTACTTGAGGGTCGGACCGGGCCCGCTCGATGGCATCGCCCAGATGCTGGGCGTCGCTGGCGCGGAACTCGACGAACAGCCCGCGGGCGCCGGCCAGGATCAGCACGAAGGCGGCTTCGGTCATCTCGGCCAACCGCTCGGCGACCGGCGCGACCGGGCCCTCCACATCGATCAGGCAGTAGGCGAACTCGCCGTAGCCGAGGGCGCGGGGATCGATGCGTCCGAGAATGTGGATGACGCCGCTGTCGATGAGCCGTATGACTCGGGCCTTCACCGCGGCCTGCGACATGTCGATGCGCCGGGCCAGAGCGGCGTAGCTGGCCCGGCCGTCGGCCACCAGACCGTCGATCAGGGCACGGTCGATGCCGTCCAAATCCGCCATGGTGGCGTGATCGTAGGCGAGGTCGCCGAGATGCTCCGGGCCGTTGTTGTTGGTCATTCTAGGAAGCGCAGGTTGCTAGTCCCATTCGGCACAGAATCTATGGCTGGCTCACGGTTGAGCAGACAGAACTAGCGCTAATGGCCCTGACTTGCCAACATATGTACAATCCGGGTAGCAAGTCTCCCTACAACACGCGTGCCTTGGCGCGAAGGAGGAACACACCATGAGTCCCAAGTCCAGCTGGAGGGTGCTGGCCGCAGTCCTGCTCTCATTCGCACTGATCGCCGCGGCCTGCGGCGATGACGAGGAAGACGCCCCCGCAGTAGCGGAGCCTGCACCGGCAGAGGAGCCGGCCGAGGAGCCCATGGATGAGCCCGCTGAGGAGTCCATGGAGGAGCCGGCCGAGGAGTCCATGGAAGAGCCCGCTGAGGAGCCCATGGAGGAGCCGGCCGAGGAGCCCATGGAAGAGACCGACTCCATGATGGCCGACGAGTCGATGGATCCCGTCAAGATCGGGCTGATCGCCCAGGTCGAGGAGTTGATGGCCTTCCCCGAGGTTCCCGCGGTGGCTCAGGCCTACGTCGACTACTTCAACACCGAGCTTGACGGCGTGGATGGGCACCCAATAGAGCTTGTGGTGTGCGGCGCCGGCGACGCGGTGGAGTCCCACATTGCCTGCGCCAACGAGTTCGTGAACGCCGACGACATCCATGTTGTGATCAACGGCGGCTTCCTGTCCAACAGCATCGCCTCGGGCACCATCCTGGCCGAGGCCGGCAAGGCCAACCTCGGGCTGGGCAACGACTTCATCGACTACCTCACCCCCAACCTCTACAACTTCGATCCCGGCCTGCCCGGCCTGGCCCAGGTGTTCTTCGTGTTCGCCAAGGCGCAGCGCGATGTGTCCACTATGTCGTTGTTCCTGGCCGACGACCCGGCCATCGCTCCGTTCGAGCCAGCGCTGTACGCAATCGCTGAGAGCAACGGCATCACCATCAACGAGACCATCGCCCTGGGCTTCGAGCCCGACCTGACCGGCCCGATCTCGGCGGCCGACGACTCGAACGACGGCTGGCTCTTCGTGCTGGCCGACGGCGCCCAGTGCACCGCGTCGGCCAACGGCGCGGCGACGGTCGGCTACGAGGGCCATCTGTTCGCCAACGACCTGTGCCTGAGCCAGGACGTGGTCGAGTCGGGCGCAGTCGATGGCTGGTCCGGTCCGATCGTCTCCAGCGCTCCCACGATCGACGGAGGCGCGGAGATCGACGAGATCAACCGTGTCCTGGACACCTACGGCGGCTCGGGCGTGCAGACCGCGGGCCTGGCCGGATGGGCGCTGGCTCAGGTGTACATTGCCCGCGACCTCCTCATCGACGGCGGCGGCGCCGACGCCACCACCGACTCGGTACTGACCGCGTTGAGCACCTATTCCCGCGACAACATTCCCGGCTATCCCTCGGTGAGTTGCCCCGGTCCGAGCGTCTGGGCCGGTGCTTGCAACACGTCGCCGCTCATGGTCACCATCGTGGACGGGCAGATGACAGCCCCCGACGGCTTCACCTTCCTGGACTTCTCACAGCTGGACTTCCTGCTGGGCTGACGCCTCTGCACCCACACGCTCACTAGGTTGGAGTCGAGCCCGGCCCCGGCGAGGGCCCGGCGAGGCGCGGCACAGCAGGGGGCCGTGTGTTCGCCCGACAGTCTCC
>JAJDZO010000394.1 GCA_022824605.1 Acidimicrobiia bacterium | reverse complement strand
CGCGAGTCCGAAGCACTCGGCAAGCTCGAAGCGTTGTAGGTGCATCGGACGACGCCACGGTTCTGGGATCAGTTCCAGAAGCTTCCCGAGCCCGTTCAACAAATCGCCCGGCGCAACTTTCGGCTGCTTGTAGACAATCCGCGGCATCCTTCGCTTCACTTCAAGCGAATTGGAGCGTTCTGGTCGGCGAGAGTGGGCAGCAGCCATCGAGCGCTTGCCGTTGAGGATGCCGATGGCTTTGTGTGGGTGTGGATAGGCGATCACGACGACTACGACCGTCTGGCGCGTTGATGTTGATTCGTTTTCAGTCCGGAACCTGTACGGCTGGCATCTCGCGGAACTTCGAGGGGTCGTAGGGGGCGTTGCAGCGGTCTAGGGCGGCTCTCCATGAGGGGCTGTTGCGCAGACCCCAGCGCAGGAACGTAAGCAGCGGTGTCGTCGCGAGGCGAGCACCGGGGCGCGCCTTCAGATCAAGCACGTTGGTCAGCTCAGGGGGCATGGTGCTGATCGCGCCCTGCATCAGTAGGTCGTAGCCAATCCGCTGGCGAGCAGGCAGGGGCGGCTGTCGCAGGAAGTCCACCGCGGCGCGCATGCCGGGGCTCGGTGCCAGGTCGGGGTGGAAGCGGACCCAGTCGTGCAGTTCGGCGGCGGTCTGGGGCAGGGGTGCGGCGCCGAGCAAGGCCCCCACCTGTGACTGCTCTACCACGAACCGGTCGGCCTCGGCCTCGGTGAGGCCCAGGCCGAACTCCCGGTAGGCCACCAGGAACGACTCGGTGAGGGTGTTGTGCACCCAGGCCGCGAGATCAGGCATGGCCGCGTCGTAGGCCAGACCCCGGTGCGATGTGCCGCTCACGCCGTGGTGGGCGGCCCGGACCCGATCCACCGCCTCGTTCACCTCGGCCATGGCCCCGAAGGTTGCGGCCGTCACATAGAAGGCGGTGCGGTTGAGGCGGCCCATGGGGTCGTCTCGGTAGCGGCTGTGGTCGTCGACGCCGGCGACCGCTTCGGGATGGGCGGCCTGGATCAGCAACGCCCGGATGGCGCCCACGAACACGCTCACGTCGCCGATCACCCTCCAGCTCACCGAGCCGGGTCCGCACAGCCCCGCATCGCCGGAATATTCGGCCGTGCGCCGAAGCGGCATCTCGCCATGAGAGAACAACCCGCTGACCGAAGCCCCCAACCGGGCCCGGAACCGCCCCAGCACGTCCATCCCCGAACGCTACATCCCCACCCAGCCCCCAGGATGTTGTCAAGAATCAGCGGCACGTCGTGTCGATCCCTCGTCTGCATCACTCACCGCGGCTCCGCGTTGGCGTTGAGAGCGTGAGGCACATTCCGACCTCAAACGCGAAGCGCCGGCAAACCGAGGTGACGGCGGATGGCTGCGGCCATGCCGTCGGGATGGGACGTGGGGGCGCCGTGGCCGGCACCCTCGATGGTCGCGCCGGAAGCTCGCGGCACGAGCCGCAGCATCTCGGCGGTGACGGCTGCGAACGTCGGCAACGTTTCGCTCCCTGCCGAGAAGGTGACCGGGCCATCGAAGGCGTTGAGCGTGGCCATGTCCACAGCCAGTCGCTCGGGGTCCCGCGACTGGTCTAGCCAGGTGTCGGCGTTGGCCACCATGATGGCCCGGGCCTGGTCGTCGAACAGCTCGGTCCAGCTGCCGGCGCCAAAGGCCATCTCCTCCACGAAGTAGGCGGTGCCCTCCTCGATACGGCCGGCGTTCAGCAGGGCGACCGATTGCTGCGCCACGGCCCGGGCCTGTTTCGCCAGCTCCTCCAGTTCGGGACTGCCGGTGAGAAGGGCGAACGCGGGCGGTTCGTGCAGGTACAACGACGAGACCAAGTGCGGGTACTTGGCTGCCAGCAGGACCGCCGTACCGGCCCCGTAGGAATGCCCTACGACGTGAGGCCGGCCCAGCCCGAGTCTCTCGATCAGGTTGGCCGCGTCGTCGGCGTCCTGATGGATGGTCCCCTGGCCGGCGACGTCGGTGCTGGCGCTGTGGCCCCGGCGGTCGTAAACGACCATGGTGTGCCCGGTCCCGGCCAGAGCCCGGGTCAACGGCAGCCAGGTGTGGTGATCGTCGAGGGAGCCGTGGATGAACAGCACCACCTCGTCATCGCCCTCCAGCACCCGGGTCGCGAGCTGGACCTCTCTGAGGTCGATGCGGGTGAGGGGACTCTCGGGCGTCGAGGCGACGGCCGGGTCACCTGATGTCATGTGCCTACCGTAACGGCTGGTTGGAGGCCCTATTCCCCGAACGCGCCGGTGAATGCTCCGGCGATGATCGCGCCGGGAGTCGTGCCCCCGCTCGACAGCTCGAGCACGCCCTCGGTGAACGGCGAGAAGCTGTCGGGTGCCGACGCTCCGGGCGGGATCGACCACACGCCCCCCGCGATGAGGTCTGCGCCTAACGACACCGTTGCGCCCGCCTTCAGGTACTTCATGTCGAGCACCAGCGTCATGCCGCTGACGGACCCGTCGTCGTCGACCGACAGCACCGCGATGGACGCGTGATTGTCGGTCTGGGGCAGCAGGGCGATCTCCTCCTCGCTGGATTGGCCGGCCAGCGCCGCCAGGCCCTCGACCGGCTCGGGGGTGCCGTTCAGGTGCAGGCTGTCGATCGTGCCCTCCTCGAGTGGGGTGTGGCTCCAGTTGCTTTCCCAGGTCGTGCTGAAGTTGACCTTCAGGGTTCCCGACCCGCCTGAGGGTGGCACGTACACCTCCGGCTCGGGCCAGTCGGGCGGTTCGGGGGTGAGGTCGGCGAGGATCTCCCCCTCGCGCTTGAGGATGAACCTGCGCACCCGCTCGGTGTCGGCCGCCGCGGCCTCCCTGGCCTCGCCGACGGCGTGCTGCTGAACGATGGCGGCCATCTCATCCACCGCGGCCAGCAGCACATCGGTGTCCCAGACTGCCTCCAGGATCTCCTTGAGCCGGTCGGCGTACGCCATGCGCCAGCCGGGGTGGTTGTAGAGGCGGTTCGGGATGGCACCGGCGGCGAGCACCGACGGGGGAGGGTCAGTGATGTTGTCGAAGGGGTTGGGGTCGTCCTTGAGGTGGAAGGCGTCGTCGGGGCCCCACGGAATGAACACGAACCGGCCGTTGGACTCACGGTAGAACTGGTAGTTGTTGCGGTTCCCGGCGTAGCCGTCCCAGTGGCCGATCAGCGCCTCGGTGGCCCAGAACGTCAGGAACCGGTCCAGGTCCACGATCTTGTCCAGCGCCTCGAGGCCGGCGTCGGAGGGGTCCTGGAGGGCGGCCACCACGGCGTCGATGTCGGACCAGTCGTCCTTGTCCTCGTTGGTCTTCTTCTCGATCGTGCCGCGGTACTCCGGCGTGAAGTCGCTGACCGTGCCCTCGTACAGGTCTCCGTCGTCGCTGTCGAAGTGGCGCCGCAGGAACGGCTTCTTGAGCTCCTCGACGTGGACGTACAGCCCCAGATCCTTGCCGTTCACCGACACGGTGGCGAAGTTGCAGCGCGGCGCGGGGCTGCCGGCCGCGGTGAAGATGCGGTACGACAGGCAGGTGTTGACCATGGACGGGTCCTGGACACTGTTGTTGAGGGTCATCCGCTTCATGACCCCGCCCAGGATCTGATCGTCCACGTACTTGTCGAAGCGCAGCTTGAGCGACGGCTTGGTGTCGCTCTGGGAGCCGACGAATCCCTTCTTGCGCACCCCGACCTCGGCGTGGGTCTCGCCGTCCACGGTCACAGTGGCGGAGAACCAGTAGTAGATGCTGGCGAACGGGCGGGACAGGCCGTACTCCTCGATCTCGGCGAACACGTCCTCGAGCGTGCGGGTCTGGTGGCGCAGCGTGTCCCAGTCCTCGACTGCGATCTCGATGCTGATGTCCATCACCCGGTCAAGCGCGAAGTAGGCGTCACTGGGGTCGGCCTCGGAGCGGTCCTCGTCCTCGGGGGCGGTGTCTGGCG
>JAJDZO010000356.1 GCA_022824605.1 Acidimicrobiia bacterium | reverse complement strand
CTCGTCGCCTACGCATCCGCGCCCTGGATGCTCTCCGGGTTGTTGAAGGCGTCGCGGGCCGCGCCGTTCCGCGGGGAGCCGACCGGGCGGTGGGGCCGGCTGCCGGTGTACGTGTCGCTCGGGGCGGCGGCGGGCGCGGCTGCATTGGTGGTTCCGGCTGCGGCCGGGCTGGTGGTGCTGCTGGCGGCGGGACTGGTGGCGGGCAGCCTGCTGGCCGGCCGACCCGAAGGGATACCTCGCCTCGTGTTCGCCATGGTGGCGTGTGTGCCCACGCTGGTACTGGTCGCCTTCCCGACGGTGGTCGACCTGCTCGCCTCGGGCCCGGATTGGAGCTTCCTGGCTGACGGGCGCGACGGTTCGGCCGGTACGGCCTCCTTCGGCGAGATCGTGCGTTTCGCGGTGGCGGGAAACGACCCAGGGTCACTGGTCTGGCTGTTCGCCGTCCCGATGGCGGTGCCGTTGCTGCTGGGGCGGGGCTGGCGCTTCGAGCAGTCGGTGAGACTCTGGATGGTGGCCATCGTCGCTTGGGCTGTGGCGCTGGCCGCCGAGCGGGGAATGCTGCCGTTCGGGCTTCCCGACCTGCATCTGTTGCTGGCACCGGCCGGGGTGGCCGTCGCCGCGCTGTGCGGCATGGCCGCGCTGTCGATCGAGCACGACCTGCGTTTCAGCCACTTCGGTTGGCGTCAGGTTCTGGTGCCGCTCACGGCGGTGGCTTCGGTGGTGCTGGTGGTGGGCAGCGCCGGTTCGCTGGAAGACGGGCGGTGGGGCCTGGCGGGCGGCGACCATCACGAGACGCTGCGTTTCGAGGCGCCCGTACTGGCGGGCGCCTACCGGGTGCTGTGGATCGGCGCGCCCGAGTTCCTGGCCGTCGAGGGACACAGCCTCGGCCCGGGCGTGGCCTGGGCGGCCACCGACGGCGACTCGGTGACGCTGCTCGATCGCGCCGTTCCGCTCGATGAGGGGCGGGCCGACCTCGTCGAATCGGTGATCTCTGAGATCAACGAGGGACGCACCGCTCGCGGCGGGCGGCTGCTGGCCGGGTTGGGCGTGCGATACGTGGTGCTGCTTCACCGGCTGGCGCCGGCACCGTTCGTCGGCGCCGACGCGGCTCGACCGGTGCCTGCAAACCTGGGCCAGGCCATGCACGACCAGCTCGATCTCGAGTTGGTGGAAGGCACCAACAGCGCGGTCGACATGTTCGTCAACACGGCCTGGGTGCCGATGCGAGCGCTGTATCCGCAGGGTTTCGACGCAGGGATCGAGAACTTCGCCGATCTGGAGGGACGGCCGCTGGCCGCCGGTGCGTCGCTTTTCTCAGGCGACGGGCCGCCGTGGACTGCAACGATCCGCGACGGCGGCGAGATCCTGGTGAGCCACACCCCTCGGCCGGGATGGGAGCTGAGCGTCGAGGGAGAGCCCGCGCCGAGGCGTGAGGCGCTGTCGTGGGCCCGGGTCTACCGGCCGTCGGTTGCCGGGCAGGAGCCGCCGGCGGACGCGCCGTCCTCGGCTGCGGATCCGCAGGCGTCGGAGGTCGGGTTGACCGAGGTGGAGTTGGCCTATTCCTCGCCCTGGTGGCGACAGGGCGGTCAGCTGGTGGGGGCGGCCGCGCCGTTGCTGCTGGCTCTGGCATGGCTGCGTCGTCGAATGGACCGGTCGTGATCCGCTCGACGAGAGTGCTCGCGATCGCCGCGATCGTCGGCCTGTTGTTGGCCGGTGTGGTGGTGGACCTGCCGGATCGGCCGTCGTCGGCGGGTGAGAGTCGGTACACGTCGGCTGTGGTGGCACCGACCGCGGCGGTGAACACCTGGTTCTGTCCCGGCGGCAGCGGGCCGCAGGGAATCGCCGAGTTGACCGTTCAGATGATCAATGGATCCGACGAGGCGCACACCGTGACGGTGTCGGTGCTGGCGGACGGTCCCGCAGCGCAGGAACCGGTGATGTTTCCGGTGGACATCGGACCCCGCGGCCGGGTGTTGATCCAGCCGTCTGAGCGGGTGCCCGGCGCGCAATGGGTGGGCGCGATGGTGGAGGCCAACGGCTCCGACGTGGTCGTGGAGCAGATCCTCACCGCCTCGCAGGGCGGGGTGGGCCGCTCGCCGTGCCTCACCCGGGTGACCGACCGGTGGGTCGTCTCCAACGGCGCCACCCGCTCAGCAGTCGAGCAGGAGCGTTTCGTGGTGATGCTGCTGAACCCGTTCCCCGACGACGCGGTGGCCGACATTGAACTGGTGGCCGATGTGGGCCGCGACTCCATCGACGGGCTGGTGATACCCGCGCAGCGGGTGGTGGCCGTCGACGTCACCGACGAGGTCACGGTGGCGGCCACCGTCGCCGCCTTCATCAACCTCGTGTCGGGGAGGGTGGCTGCATCGTGGATCCAGATCGCCGACGGCGCCGTAGCCGGTCGCGGCGCCCGAACCGCACCGGCGGTCCCGGGCGCGTCGGACCTGTGGCACTTGCCGGTGGCCGGGGTCGGGCCGGCCCGCCGAGACGTGGTGGCCGTGTCCAACCCGTCGGCCGCGGATGTGGCCGAGGTGGATCTGGAGATCATGGCCGAGGATCCGGGTGTTGAGGTGAGCCCCATCGAGATCACCGTGCGTCCGGGCCGTACCGTCCTGGTCGACCTCGCCGAACAGGGGCGTCTGGGCGGTATCGGACCCTTCAGTGTGGTCGTGCGATCGTTGGCGGAGGTGCCGGTGGCTGCGTCGATCACCAGCGTCACCTCCGCCGTCGATTCCACCGACGGCGGCGACGAGGAGGTGACCGGCTTGACGGCCACCGGTGGTGCCGACGCGGCGTCTCGTCGCTGGCTGGTACCCGCGGAAGTGCCCGACTCCGACCGGGCCGCCTCACCCGGCGGCGCTACGGGATCCCTGGTGATCGTGAATCCGTCGACGGTGGGAATCGCAGCCGTCGACGTGCATGTCGACGGCGAGTCGACGCGCTCCGTCGAGATCGGACCGGGCCGCAGCCGCAGGCTGTCGTTGGCGTCGCTGGGCGCCGACCGGTTCGTGGTTCAGGTCGACTCGTCGGCGCCGGTCGTCGTCGGCCGTGAACTAGTGGGGCTGACGTCACGCTCCGCGTCGCTGGGCGTGGCCGTCGAAGAACCGGTCCCCATCAGCTCACTCCGCTGAATCTGCAGGGCCTCGGAGCGCTTGGTCTCTACAAGCCGGGGACCGCGGCGGGCTCGGTGGGCTCGGTGGCGGTCGAAGGTTCGCGCGACACTGCGATGAGACGATCGACCTCGGATCCGCTGATGGTCTCGTGCTCCAGCAAGGCTCGGGCCACCAGGTCGAGTCCGTAGCGGTACTCGGTGAGGGTCTCACGGCACCGGTCCTGCTGGGTGCGCAGGATGCGTTCGGTCTCCTCGTCGATGACTCGGGCGGTCTCGTCGCTGTAGTCACGGGTCTGCACCAGGTCCTCGCCCAGGAACACCTGGTTCTGTGACCCCCACGCCATCGGGCCGAGCTCGCTGGACATACCCCACTCCCGGACCATCGACCGGGCCAGCGCGGTGGCTCGCATCAGATCGTCGGCCGCGCCGGTGCTGCCGATCCCGAACACGAGTTCCTCGGCGATACGTCCTCCGAACATCACCACCAGGCGGTCGAGGATGTAGTCGGAGCGGTAGATGTGGCGGTCCTCCTCGGGCAGCTGCATGGTGACACCCAGGGCCATGCCGCTGGGGATGATGGTCACCTTGTGAAGCGGGTCCGCGGTGGGCAGCACCGCCGCACACACGGCGTGGCCCGCCTCGTGATAGGCGATGGCCTCCTTCTCGTCGTCGGTGAGCGCCAGCGACTCACGCTTCTGGCCCATGATCACCCGGTCGCGGGCCATCTCGACATGGTGAGCCGCGATCTCATCCTTGTCGTCGCGCACCGCGTACAGAGCGGCCTCGTTGATCAGGTTGGCCAAGTCCGCGCCGCTCATTCCCGGTGTGCCCCGAGCCACTACGTTGAGGTCGAGGTC
>JAJDZO010000376.1 GCA_022824605.1 Acidimicrobiia bacterium | reverse complement strand
CTCGAACGCGGCCACCAGCAACGCCACGATCACGCCGGTGGCCGCCGACGCGGCCAGCAACCGCGGATCTCGGGCCTGGCGAAGTGTCCTAGTGATCGGCCTCATGTGCCCTCGCTGCCCTTATGGTGTCGGGCATGATCGATGCGCGTGTTGATATTTCTGAGCGGCTCTCGGCCATCTCCGAGGAGATCGCAGATCTCGCTCTTGAGAGCTTGCGGGATTCCATCGAGGCGGGCGAGACGAAGCGGTCGGCAGAAGAGAAGCGCCTCACGCAGGCCCGGCGAGCCGTCGAGAAGGCCGCGCATCTGCTTCGGTCCGATCTGTCACCGCCTGCGTGAGTCGGAGGCTAGCGGGCGGCTGCGACCACGCGGACCCTGCGACTCGGTTTGATGGCCGGCACGGCTGCCGTCTCGGGATCGACCCGGCCGTAGAGGGTGGTCCGCTGCACCAGGCGACGGCCCAGCGGGGCCACGAGACGTTCGAAGTCCTCGGGTCCGACACCCTGGCCGTGCTGCGCGCCGGCGGCCCGTGAGATGTTCTCGTCCATCAAGGTGCCGCCGAGGTCGTTGACGCCGGCCTGAAGCAGCTGCTCGATCGACTTGAAGCCCAGCTTCACCCACGACCCCTGGATGTTGTCGATGCAACGGCGGTAGGCGATGCGGGCCACCGCGTGCATCAGCAGGACCTCCCGGAAGGTGGGTCCGCGCCGGGCTCGGCGCTGGAGGTAGATGGGCGACGCCATATGCACGAACGGCAGCCCGACGAACTCGGTGAAACCGCCCGTCTCGGCCTGCAGGGCCCGGGTGCGCAGCAGATGGTTGGCCCAGTGCTCGGGTCGCTCGATGGAGCCGAACATGATGGTCACGTTGGAGCCCAGCCCGACGCTGTGGGCGATGCGATGGCACTCCAGCCACTCGTCGGTGGTGATCTTGTCGGGACAGAGCACCTCGCGCACGTCGTCGTCGAGGATCTCGGCTGCGGTGCCGGGAAGCGAGCGCTGGCCCGCCTGCATGAGACGGCGGAGGTAGTCGGCCAGCGGTTCGCCGTTGCGGCGGGCGCCCTCGGTGACTTCCAGCGCGGTGAACCCGTGGATGTGGATGTCGGGCACGGCGTCGCGCACGGCCCGGGCCACGTCGATGTAGTAGTCGCCGTCGAAGTCGGGGTGGATGCCGCCCTGCAGGCAGACCTCGGTGGCGCCCGACTCGTAGGCCTCCACGCTGCGCCGCACGATCTCGGAGATCTCCAGCAGGTAGGGCGTGCCCCTCAGGTTGAGCGACAGAGGTCCCTTGGAGAAGCCGCAGAAACGGCACTTGAACGTGCACACGTTGGTGTAGTTGATGTTGCGGTTGGCGATCCAGGTCACATCGTCGCCGACGGCGTCGCGCCGCAGTTCGTCGGCGACGGCGGCCACCTCGGCCACCTCCGATCCGCGGGCGCTGAACAGTGCGACGATCTCGTCGAAACCGACTTCGGATCCGGCGGCCACTCCTTGCAGGACTTCGCCCACCGGTCCCCGGGCTGCGGCCCGGCCCGGCACCAGGACCATCGGGTCGGTGCCGGCGCCCGAGTACCACTGGGTGGAGCGCTCGCCGACCAGTTCGACGTCGGCGCCGTCGGTGACCTTGGCCCTCTGCATGGTGCGTTCCGGGAACTGCGAGCCGGGATCGTCGCGGCCCAACCCTTCGGAGTCGCTGCGGTCGACCACCGCGAAGTGCAGATCCCCATCGATCCAGACCTCGGGGCGGCGCACGTACGACGGATGCACGGTGAGGCGGGGCGCGAGGACATGCCCGGCGGCCTCGGTCGCCTCCCGCAGCCGGTCGAGGTGGGGCCACGGGCGCTCGGGGTTCACGTGGTCGGCGGTGACCGGCGACACGCCGCCCCAGTCGTCGATCCCCGCTGACAGCAGTTCGCCGAGATCGTCGGCGAGATTGGGCGGGGCCTGGATGTGCACCTCCGGTGGCAGGATCACCCGGGCGAGCGAGATGGCATCGAGGTGGTCGGTGGTCGGGCACGGCGGCCAGTGCTGCATGGCGGTGCCCACCTTGGGCAGGAAGTTCTGGACGATCACCTCCTGGACGTGGCCCCACCGGCGGTGCGATTCGGCGATGGCCTCCAACGCCTCGATCCGGTCGGCGCGGTCCTCGCCGATGCCCACCAGGATTCCGGTGGTGTAGGGGATCCGGAGTTCGCCGGCCGCTTCCAGCGCGGCCAGGCGACGCTGCGGGGTCTTGTCCGGGGCGCCTCTGTGGGCGTCGAGATCGCCTCGCAGCGTCTCGATCATCATGCCCTGGCTGGGGGCCACCGGGCGCAGCGCGGCCAGCTCGTCGGGCGTCATGGCCCCGGTGTTGGCGTGGGGCAGCAGCCCGGTCTCGTCGAGCACCAGGCGGGCCATGGCCACCACGTAGTCCACCGTGGTGGAGTACCCGTGGCGCTCCAGCCAGTCGCGGGCCACCGGGTATCTCAGCTCCGGGCGCTCTCCCAGCGTGAACAGGGCCTCGTGACAGCCCGCTCGGGCACCGGCCCGGGCGATGTCGAGCACCTGTTCGGGGGTCAGGTAGGGCGCCTCCAGGCGGGCCGGCGGCTGCGCGAACGTGCAGTAGCCGCAGCGGTCCCGGCACAGCTTGGTCAACGGGATGAACACCTTCGGCGAGTAGGTGACCCTCGTGGGGTGATGTGCGTCGCGGATGGAGCGAGCCTGGCGCGCCACCGCACGCCGGTCGGCGTAGCGATCCGAACTCATAGCCCGCTCACGCTAGTAGCGATTGACACCCGCCCCGCCACCGGGTGGACCGTGCGGCTGCGAGCGAACGGATCGTCGACACGCCGCAGATCGCCGCAGATTGAAGAGCAATGGCGGTCGTCGGCTGGCTGCATTCGCCTGGCTGAGCTGGGATCAGAACTCGGTCGCCTTCTGGTCGAGCACATCGAGCAGTTCGTCGAAGCTCTTGGTGAAGGCGGCTACGCCTTCTTCTTCGAGTTGGGCGGTGACCGCGTCGAGGTCGATGCCGGTCGCGGCGAGTCTGTCGAAGGTTTCTTGGGCCTCATTCAGGCCGGTTGCGAGGGTCTCAGCGATCCTGCCATGATCCTCGAAGGCCTCCAGGGTGGCGTCGGGCAGGGTGTTGACGGTGTCGGGGCCGATCAGTTCGTCGACGTAGAGCGTGTCGGGGTAGGCCGGGTTCTTGGTGGATGTGCTGGCCCACAGCAGCCGCTGGGGCCGGGCGCCGCGTGCGGCGAGCGCCTCCCAGCGTGGCCCCGAGTGGAGCCGCTGGAAGTGCGAGTAGGCGATCTTGGCGTTGGCGACGGCGGCGCGGCCCCGCAGAGCGAGCGCTTCGGCGCTGCCGATGTCTTCGAGCCGTCGATCGACCTCGGTGTCGATGCGCGACACGAAGAACGATGCCACGCTCGACACCGCCGACAGGTCACCGGGGTTCTGCTCGAGACCTGATATGTAGGCCTCGGCCACCTCCAGGTAGCGCTCAACGCTGAAGATCAAGGTGACATTGATGCTTCTGCCTTCGGCGATCATCTGCGTGATGGGGGACAGGCCCTCGGCGGTCCCTGGGATCTTCACGTAGAGGTTCGGCAGCGCCAGCTGCTCGTGCAGGCTGCGAGCGGCGGCCTCGGTGGCGGCGCTGTCGCGGGCCAGGTCGGGGGCGACCTCCACCGACACATAACCGTCCACCCCGCCGGAGCGGTCGTAGACGGGACGCAGCACGGCGGCCGCGGCGGCAATGTCGGAGGTGACCAGCCGCCAATAGGACGACTCGACGTCGAGCCCCTCGTCGATGGCGGAACGGAACTCGTCGTCGTAGTCGGCGCCCGAGGTGATCGCCTTCTGGAATATCGATGGGTTGGAGGTGAGGCCCCGCACGCCCCGCTCGACCCATTGCTGCAGATCGCCGCCGGTTATCCAGCCCCGTCGGATGTTGTCCAGCCAGGGACTCTGGCCGCAGCGGTCGTAGAGGTCGTGCAGTCTGGTGGCGGCAGTCATGGCAGGCGGCTCCTGTCGTTGCGTCACACCGCGGCCTTCGGGCGCGCGCCCCGCAGCAGTGCGCGGGCCCGGTCGGCCACGTTGGCTGCGGTGATGCCGAGTTTCTCCATCACCACCGCGCCGGGGGCGGAGGCGCCGAAGCGGTCGATGCCGACGGCCTCGTCGGTCCAGCGGCTCCAGCCCATCGTGGCGGCCGCCTCCACCGCCAACGAGGGAAGGTCGGGTCGCAGCACGCGAGCCTGCTCGTCGTGCGGCTGCTCGGCGAACAGCTCCCACGACGGCAGCGACACCACCCTCGCAGCCACGCCGTCGGCGGCCAGCAACTCGGCAGCATCGCAGCACACCGCCACCTCGCTGCCGGTGCCCACCAGCGTCACGCAGGGATCGGTCGGATCTCGCAGCACGTAGCCGCCGGCGGCAACCGCTTCGGCCCGGGTGCCTTCGAGCACGGGCACGCCCTGGCGGGTGAGGATCAGCGCGGTCGGACCGGCGCAGGTCACCGCCACCTGCCAGGCGCCGACCGTTTCGGTGGCGTCGGCGGGCCTGACCACCCGCAGTTCGGGGATGGCCCGCAGCGAAGCCAGGTGCTCCACCGGCTGATGGGTGGGGCCGTCCTCACCCACGCCCACCGAGTCGTGGGTCCACACGAAGACGACCTTGGCCTGCGACAGTGCGGCGAGGCGCACCGCGGGCCGCATGTAGTCGGCGAACACCAGGAAGGTGCCCACCACCGGGATGGCGCCGCCGTGCAGGGCCATGCCGTTGGCGATGGCGCCCATGGCGTGCTCACGCACACCGAAGTAGATCTGGCGTCCCCCGGGGTTGTCGGCGCAGAACACTCCGGCCTCCGCGATGGCGGTGCCGGTGTTGCCGGTGAGGTCGGCGCCGCCGCCGGCGAGTCCGGGCACCACCGGCAGCAGGGCCTTCAGGGTGGCGCTGGAGGCCTTGCGGGTGGCCACCGACTGTCCCGGCGTGAAGGACGGCAGCACATCTTCCCAGCCGGCACGACCCGTGGCGGCCAGACACGCCTCCAGGTCGGCCCGGTCTGCGTCGAGGGCGGCGGCGCGGGCCTCCCAGGCGAAGCGACGGTCCTGGCCGGCGGTCCCGGCGCGCCGGTAGTAGTCGAGCACCGCCGACGGCACATGGAACGTCTCGGCGGCGGGCAGCCCCATCAATTCCTTGGTGGCCGCAATCTCGTCGTCGAACAGGGCGTAGCCGTGTGCGGCGGGCGTGCCCGATGCCTGCGGTGCGGGCGCGGCGATCACCGAGCGAAGGATCATCAGCGACGGACGGTCCTCGACAGCCGCTGCGGCTCGCAGGCCCGATTCCAGTGCGTCGAGATCCTCGGCCGCGTCACCGGCCTCGACGACATGCCAGCCGTAGGCGCGGAATCGTTGCGCGGCGTCGTCGGACAGCGCCAGATCGGTGCCGCCGTCGATGGTGACCTGGTTGTCGTCGTACACCACCACCAGACGGCCGAGGCCGAGGTGTCCCGCCAATGAGGCCGCCTCGTGGCTGATCCCTTCGGACAGGTCGCCGTCACCGGCGATCACGAATGTCCGGTGGTCGCAGATCTCCGCGCCGAAGCGGGCTCGCATCCGGCTCTCCGCGATGGCCATGCCCACGGCGTTGGCCATGCCCTGCCCGAGCGGGCCGGTGGTGACCTCCACCCCTGGTGTGCAGCCTGCCTCGGGATGGCCGGGCGTGGGCGAACCCCACTGACGGAAGTTGCGCAGATCGTCGAGGGTGAGGCCGTGCCCGGTGAGGTGCAGCATGGCGTACTGCAGAATCGAGGCGTGGCCGGCTGACAGCACGAACCGGTCGCGGTCGGGCCAGTCGGGGCGCTCAGCGTCGTAGCGCATGATCCGGGTCCACAGCACATGCGCCAGCGGGGCCAGGGCCATGGCGGTTCCCTGATGGCCTGAACGGGCCGCGTGGGGCGCGTCCATCGACAGCGCCTTGATGACGTTGATTCCTAGCCTTTCGATGGAAGTCACCGGCCCTCCAGCCGTTCGCCCTGTGCGCCCGCGCGGCTCACCCTAGCTATTGGCGACCACCGGAGGGAGGACCGCCCGATGCCTCGGGCGGCTACCGCCGCGCGACGCCGGCGGCGCCGTTGGTGGCTGCCGCCCGAGAGACGAGGCAGCGCCGTTGGGCGGCCGCCGCTGCGGGATGGGGCGGTGCCGTTGGGCGGTAGCTACTGCGGGGGCGCCAGCAGCGTGTAGGGCACCACCGTGACCGGTCCGGTGTCGAGGCGGGCCCGAGCCTCGACGGTGCCGTAGTCGCTGAACTCGAGTTCGGCCCGCACCAGCCGGTAGTTGAACTTCCCCGGCTCGACCTGCAGCGGCTGCACGTTGCGGGCTATGCGCTCCTCACCCCGGAAATAGGCGACCTCCAGGACCCCGGCGCCCGGCTCGTCGGGCGCGCAGCGAACGATCACCACCAGGTGCGGGGCCCACACCAGCGGCACCTCGGTGGGCGCCACGGCCGAGAACTGCACTCCGGTCAGGTCGATGCGGGTGGACGGTCCCGGCACCTGGCGGAGCTGGATGTCGTCGATGAACAAGGCGGCCACGATGTCCATTGTCAAGTCCTCGCGCTGGACGGCTGTCGGCAACCCCGACGCTACCCACACCATCCCCGCACCCGACCTGATGGCCCATGACGCGCACGTTGCGCACGGCCCGGTGGCATGCGAGACCATCCCCGCTGCCGGCCGGGTGGCGTACGATGGAAGCGATGCGTCGGATCCTGGTCACGATCCTGCTGGCCGCGCTGGCCACCACCGCCGTGGGATCGTACGTACAGGCGCGACGCATCAGCGCCGACACCGATCCGGGGTGGGTCACCGACGCCGGCCCTCCGGAGGTGGTGGTGACCACGCCGCTGCTCAGCGTGCGCCGCACGCCGTCTTGGCTGTCGGGTCCGGTCATCGAGGCCCGCCTCTACGAGCGGGTCTCCGAGGTGTCGCAACTGCCCAGCGCCCCGCCGCAGACCTGCATGGCCGTCTACCGCAACGGCGAGGCGGTGCTGCTTGATCAGGCCGACGCTCCGATGGTGCCGTCGTCGTTGATGAAGATCGTCACCGCGGCCGTGATCCTCGAGACGGCCGGATCCGAGGCCACCTTCAGCACCGAGGCCTTCGTGCGCGCCGCCGACCTGACCGCGGCCTCCGGCGGCGTGCTCACCGGTGACGTCTTCCTGGTGGGACGGGGCGATCCGGTCCTGTCGACGCTGTCCTACATCGGGCGGTTCGAGGAGCCCACGGCCTACACCGACTTCACCGATCTGGCCGTCCAAGCCGCGGCCAGCCTGCGCGACCGGGGCGTCAGCCGGGTCGAGGGCAGTGTGCTGGCCGACGAGTCGCGGTTCCCGGAAGCCGAGCGGGACTACTCCGGCCAGATCGTGCAGCCGGTCAACCAGCCCATCTGGAAGCCGTCCTACGTCAACAGCAACCAGGTCGGCCCGCTCTCCGCGCTGCTGCTCAACGACGGATACGTGTCGTTCCCCGCGTCGGCGGACTATGCGAGCCGGCGCCAGAACGTGCGGGCCACCGATCCTGCGCTGCACGCGGCCGAGGTGCTCGACGGGCTGATCGAGGCCCGCGGCATCGCGGTGTCGGCACCGGCGGGCAAGGGCACCGCACCGGCACGCTCCGAGCTGTTCTCGCTGGGCAGCGTCGAGTCCCCGCCGATGGCTGAGATCGTGGCCCGGATGCTGCGCTTCTCCGACAACACGACCGCCGAGATGCTGCTCAAGGACATCGGCCGGCGCTTCCACGGCTCGGCGCGCGCTACTGCGGTCGCAGACGTGCACGATGTGCTCGGGCGCCTGCTGGGCCTGCCGACGGCCGGCATCGTGATTGCTGACGGATCGGGATTGTCGCTGCACAACCGGCTCACCTGTGACCTGATCGCCCAGCTGCTGCTGCGAGCGGGGCCCGACTCGCCGTTGGCCAGAGGTCTGGCTGTGGTGGGCGAGAGCGGTACCCTGCGGGACTGCGAGGCAGAACCACCACCCTCCGACGAGGCCGATACCGCCGCGGCCGGCGATATCGACGCGTTGACCGGCGAGACGGCGGGCGGGGCAGTGTGGGCCAAGACCGGGACCCTGAACGACGTTTCGGCCATCGCCGGGGTGACCACCGCTCGAAACGGCGACGTGATCACGTTCTCGCTGATCGCCAACCGTGAGGGACTGATCTTCGATCTGGGCACCTGCAACGAGTTGCAGAGAGGTGTGATCTCGGCCGCGGCCGGCCACCCCTACGGACCGTCATCAGCCGACGCCGATCTGCATCCTCTGGCGGCGCGCACACCGATCGTGGACACCGGCGCCAGCGGTGACGCCGACCAGTAGCGGCCCAGGCGGCCATCGCGGCCACCTCAGGGCCGCAGCCGTCGCATGAGCACCGGGCGAGCAACCGGCCCGTAGAGCCCGAGGCAGCCGTGTCCACGCCGATGTTCGCGCTCCAGTCGGTG
>JAJDZO010000104.1 GCA_022824605.1 Acidimicrobiia bacterium | reverse complement strand
GATCGTTACTGTCACCTCCGTGGTGAAGCTGCCGTCGACTACCGCGACTCCCGCCACCATGGTGCCGATATCGCAGTCTCCGCCCAGTGCATTGGCCGACAGCATGCGCTCGTCGAGATGCTCCATGGAGTCATCGGGCGTGGCGACCTCGTCACCTGGCATGGTGCACTTCAGCGCATTGACGCTGGGCACCGTGAAACCGGAGCCCGTGACCGTGAACGTGTACTCGCCCTCGGCGGGCACGGTGGACGGTTCGACTGTGATCGACGGTCCGTCCTGCGCCGAGGCCTGACTTGTGAGCGCGAGCAGAGCCAACAAGCTCGCTGCGGCTGTCAGTGCGATGATTCTCTTCATCTGGATTTCCCTTCCTGGAGCATGCAGCTCTGTTCCTGTCCTTTTGGAGTTCCCGCTGCGCGCCGACAGGGCGCGCAGCCGCAACTGCGGGAGACTCTACACACGCGCCGTGCCCTCGCGGGGGATGTGACGCGACTGCGGCAGCGACCGTGAAGGCCCCTGCCGCAGTTCGCAGTCTTGACGCCGGGGCCAGGTGTCTATTACGAAACCCGAGCCGCGGCGAGTGGTTCTGTCGCTAGCTGTGGCGCCGGACCAACAGGGCTGTTCCGCCGAGCAGGGCTATTGCCGCGAGGCTGGCGGCCAGTGGCACGGCTGCGCTGTTGCCGTCGGATCCGGCCATGCCGCCGAGTCCGGTGTCTGCGCCGCCCATCGGAGCCATGTCGTCGCCCATGTCATCAGCCATGTCGTCGCCCATGTCATCACCCTCAGCCATGTCGTCGCCGTCCATGTCGTCAGCCATGTCGTCGCCCATCGCTTCGCCGACCATCACGACGGTGCGGGCAGAGGCCGAGGGTTCTGGCGTGAACGCCATAATCACGAGCCCTTCGGCTGGAACGCTGAAAGTCTTCTCCGTTGAGAATGACCCGCCTGGTGCTGGGACCGGTGCGCTCATGTCTGCAATGAGGTCGGGACAGTTCGCGATGGCTGATCCTTGATCAATGGTGTCAGGATTGACGCCACCGTAGCCCGGGCATGCTGTGATAGCGACGGGCGCTTGCCAGCCGTCGCCGGAGACCGTCACCGTGTGGTCGCCAGCCTCGCTGACATACGCAGGGTCAACCGACACAGTCGGATCACCCTGTGCCGACGCCTGGCTTGTCAGCGCGAACAGCGCGAGCATGCTGACGGCGGCCACCAATGCCATGGTTCTCTTCATCTGGTTGTCCTTTCGTGGAGCTTCCAGCTCCGTTCGGTGTTGGCGTTCCCATCGCGCGCCGACGGGGCGCGCAACCGCAACTGCGGCACTATACACCAGCGTGGGGGAGCGGGCCGGACGCGACGGAGCCCCGAGTAGCCTTGCGGCTTGCGCCGCTCAACTTCTCGGGGCTCCGATTGCGCCTGACCATCTGACCGCATCCTCCCGGCGGATTCTGCGGTGCTCCGGAGCACTCAGCCGTATCCGGCTCTGTGCCCTGATTCCTGCCCCGGACGGCTCCGTGGCGTGAATCCGAATCATCCGGTGGTGCCCGTCGGCACCGTCTGAGACTCCGGTTCCTTCCCGGTCCCCGTCGGGATCGGACCTGACCCGGTGCCTCGGCGACACCCTCACCCGGAGGCGGTTCCGGTGACTTCCTCGCTCACCCGGCGGTGTGCTCGGTAGCCGCCGGGCTTCCCGGCGAGGCGACCCTCTTTCGGCCTTGCGATCAGCCTCCCCCGTCGGGGATTCGTACCGCTTGTTCGGAGGAGGATCTCCGTGTCCCCGGCTGACCCACCGGTTCCTGGGAACCGGCCTGGCTGGCTGGGTGTCCTCAGCGGACCGCTTCTGCGACTCCGTTCCTGCCGCCCCGGGTGCGAGACCCTTGGCTGCCGGCCCGGTGTCGCTAGTCGCTGCTCACATCGGACGCTGGCGATCATGGGGGGTAGGCGAGGCGATGTCAACCCGAGAACGCGAAATCCCCACCGAAATCCCGAGCAATGTGAAGAAATCCCCAGTCGCTGCGTTGTTATGCACAGCCCGCGCACAGTTTCCGGGGTTGTTCCAGGCCTGCTGGCCGGACGCGTAATGCGGGTCAGTCCTTCCAGTGGCCCCGGTCGATCATCACCTGGCGCAACACCGAGGGACGGTCGGTCATGATTCCGTCCACGCCGAGATCGAGGAGGCGGTGCATCTCGGCGGCGTCGTCGATGGTCCAGACATGGACCGCCACACCGCCGCGATGGGCGGCGGCCACCACCGCGGGGCGCACCACGGTCAGGCCCTTGGCCCGTACCGGCACCTGAGCAGCATGGAAGTCGAAGGTCGACCGCGTCCATCGCAGGCGAGCCGACGCGGCCAGCAGGCGGGCGATGCCGGCCGGACCGGCGCCGACGCACAGCGAATCGCCGATCCGGTCGCGCACCTGCCGGGTGCGCCGATCCGAGAACGAGCACACGCACACCCGTTCCACCGCACCGGTGCGCTGCAGCACCTCCACCAGCGGCCCAACCGCCGAATCGGCTTTGGGATCGATGTTGATCCTGGTGCCGGGCAGTTCTTCCAGCAGCTCGTCGAGGCGCAGCATCGGGTCGGTTCCGGCCACCGAGGCTCGCCGGACGTCGCTCCAGGCGAGTTGGGCGATGGCGCCGTGAGCGTCGGTGACCCGGTCGAGGGAGTCGTCGTGGAAGGCCACCGCCACCCCGTCGGCGGTGGCATGGACGTCGGTCTCCACATGGGTGTAGCCCAGATCCACGGCGTGGCGGAAGGCTCGCAGAGTGTTCTCGGGGAACTCCTCGGCCCCGCCACGATGAGCGAACGCGATCGGCCCGTGGACATCGAGGTACGGGTGTCGGGCCACACACGAACGGTAGTGGCCGCGGGTCGCCGACCGCAGACAGGGTTATCCACAGGAATCCACACTCGGCGGTAGCCTCTGGGGCATGCAACGTCGCACCAAGATCGTCGCCACCATCGGCCCGGCCAGCGAGGACGAGTCCACGCTGCGCGAAATGATGGCAGCCGGGATGGACGTGGCCCGAATCGGGCTGGCCCACGGAACCCTCGACGAGGCCATCGAGCGCTACCGGCGAATCCGCCAGGTGGCCGAGCAGGAGGGTCGCCCGGTGGGGATCCTCGTGGATCTCCCGGGTCCGAAGGTCAGGTTGGCCAGCTTCGGCGAGGATCCGGTGCGGTTCCACTCCGACAGCATCGTCGAGATGGTGGTCGGCGACAGCCGCTCCACCGACGGCGTGCTGGAGGTGGACTACGACGGGCTGATGGACGACGTGCTGGTGGGCGACACCCTCGACGTGGGCGACGGGCGGGTGGTGCTCGACGTGATCGACAAGGGCGGCGACCGGCTGAAGGTGCGCGTCGTCCACGGCGGTTTGTTGTCGGGCTGCCCCGGAGTTCACATCCCCGCCGATCGGCTGAGAATGTCGACGCCCACGCCCAGCGACTTCGTGGCGCTCGACGCCTTCATCGAACTGGGCGTGGACATGGTGGCCGTCTCGTTCGTGCGCTCCGCCCACGACATTCGCCGCGTCGGCACCGAGCCCCATCCCCGCGGTCCGATGGTGGTGGCCAAGATCGAGACCCGCGCCGCCGTGCAGAACCTGGCCGGAATCATCGAGACGGCTGGAGCGATCATGGTGGCCCGCGGTGACCTCGGCAGCGAGTGCAGCATCGAGGAGCTGCCCCACCTGCAGAAGCAGATCATCCAGCAGTGCATCGCCGGCGGACGTCCGGTGATCACCGCCACTCAGATGCTGGAGTCGATGGTGTCGCGCCCCTCGCCCACCCGGGCCGAGGCCAGTGACGTCGCCAACGCGGTATTCGACGGCTCATCGGCGCTGATGCTGTCGGGGGAGACCGCGGTCGGCATCGACCCCGCCAACGTGGTGCGCACCATGGACAGGATCGCCCGACGAGCCGACGAGGAGTTCGACTACGAACTGTGGGCCGAGCGCCTGGCGGAGCTGCGCATGACCGACGACTCCACCCACGACGCGGCCTCGATAACCGACGCCATGACCATGGCAGCCTGGCGGGCCGCCGACGGGCTCGGCATCTCGACCATCCTGGCCATCTCCGGAACCGGGTTCACGGTGCGGTCGATGGCCCGGTTCAGGCCCCAGGCTCGGATCATCGGCCTGTCGCACAATGAGCGGACCGTGCAGCAGCTCACCCTGAGCTGGGGCACCACGCCGGTGCTGGTGAAGGACAGGGGCTCCAACGACGAGATGGTCCGCCAGGCGGTGATGATGGCCCGGGAGCGCGACTTCGCCCGCTCAGGCGAGACGGTGGCGGTGCTGGCCGGCGCCGACAACCGCTCCCGCAGCGCCAACGTCCTCCGCCTGGAGCGCATCCCCTGACGCTCGGGGCAGCCCTCAACAGTTGGGGTTGGTGTCGGCGGGGACGGCCACCTCTTGGCCGAACAGCCGGCACGAGCACGTCTCCACACAGTCCTGCAGGTCGGCACGTTGCAGCCAGAGGCCGGCGGCCAGCGCCGCTATGAGGACGATCAGCGCAAGTCGCAGCAGCAGTTTGCGCACGAACCGCATCAAGAGCACGGCCAGAACGCCCAGGGCCACGATCGCTGCGATCAGGATCGGTTGCAGCGACTCGGCGTCGAGCCATTCACCCATCATCGGCGCGCACAGTACCGGTAGCCTCAGCCGCGATGAGTGACGCTCCCGTACCCCTGCTGTCTCACGGTCCACCCGAGACGGTGCTGCAACCCGAGCCCGCCGAGGTGCGCGCCGCTCTTGTCGAGGCTGCGACAAGCCGCGACGCAACCGCCGCTTTGGGCGCGGTCTGCGAGCGCTGGCCGGCCAGCATCGAGGGCTGGGCCGCATTGGGCGAGGCGCTGGAGTCGAGCGACGCCACGCCCGCGTTGGCCTACGCCGCGTTCCGTGCCGGCTATCACCGGGGCCTCGACCGGCTGCGGGGCAGCGGCTGGCGCGGCTCGGGCTACGTGCGCTGGCGCAATCAGCCGAACCGCGGCTTTCTGCGGGCCCTCAGCGGGCTGCAGCGGGTGGCCGCTCACATCGGCGAGATCGACGAGGCCGAGCGATGCGCATTGTTCCTGATGCAACTCGATCCCGACTGGCCTCCTTCGAC
>JAJDZO010000088.1 GCA_022824605.1 Acidimicrobiia bacterium | reverse complement strand
GCGGTTGCCGGGCGGGCCGTGGATCTGCCAGCCGAAGTGGTGGATCTTGTTGTGGCAGCGCCAGCAGGCCAGCACCATGTTGTCCAAGCTGGTGGCGCCGCCTTGGGACACAGGCCTGACGTGGTGGGCGTCGCAGACGTCGGGATGGGCGCCGCAGGCGAAGCAGCCACCGTCGCGGGCGATCAGAAGCTGGCGTTGGGCCTTCGTGGCGCGGCGCACCGATTGGGCCCGCCATATCGCCCGTCCCCTGCGGTCATAGATCACGCCGGTCAACCTGGCGTTGCAGGCAAGCTCTTCGAGTACCGACTGGGGCAGTCTCACATTGTCAGGCAGCTCGGCGATGAGCTCCCCGGTGGCCTCATCGACGTGCGCGATCACAGAGATGTCAGCGAAGGGCCTGCCACCGGTCCCGCCGGGGGTCCCAGCGGTGAGCTGGTCGAGGGCGTCGGCCATGCACTGGTCGAAGCTGCGCCGCTCACCGCCGTCCCTGGAGCTCTGCTTTTCGGTGTCGTGCATGCGGGCCGCCTCGGCCCGCAGCCGGTTGCCGATGCGGCGCCCGGTCACCGCGTCGAACTCTCCGCGCAGATGCACCATCCCGTCGTCGCCGTCCCACACACGCACGCAGCGGCGGGCCCGCTGACGGGCATGCTCGCTGCGGCCGTCGTCGCCCTGACGATCCACAGCCCAGCGGCGGGCCTCTTTGGCGAACTGCTCGGGACGCATCGACTCGGCCTTGGCCAACAGATTCCCGTCCTCCTCGACATCCGCCGTGCTGGTCTTGGAGGCGGCCTCCGCGAGCCGTCTGGCGTTGGCCACCGGCACGCGTCCGGACTCCACGGCGTCACGCAACTTGGTCGTGCTGCGTAGAGCCTCCGCGGTCTTGACCTGGCTACGGGCCTCCTGCCGAGACAGCCCCGTGCCTGAGGCCAGTACTTCGGCACCGCCGTCGCCGTGACGCTCACGGCCCGCGATGCTCGCCGCGGCCGCGGTCTGCGCGACCGTCATGATCGCGACAGCAGCCCTGAAAACCTCCAGCATTTGCCGCATCTCCTCGCACGAAGCGTCGCCTGCATTGACAAGCGAAAGCACCTCTTTGGCGGTGGCCTCGATGCGTCGAGCAGCTTCGATCAACATGACAAGAGCATCCCATAGGGGTGTGACAATCAACCATTTGTAGGATATTTCAGCGCTTCTTCTATGGCGGATATGCGCAATTGTCCGCCGAATGGTCGCGGATCCGGGCCAAGGCAGGCCGGGCGCTCTAGCTGGCCACGTCGGCGCGAGCAGTCCCGTGGGGGGTAGCTCTGAGAGCGGGTAAGCGTGGTGGTTCTCCGTTCGCGAGTCGCAGCGGGTCAGGACCATTCACCATCTTGTCCTCGACAAGCTTTCGGACTGCCCGATCGAAGGCCCTCTCGATGTCGGGTCCCACCCTTCTCCAGCCGTATAGGCGTGCCCATGCCTCCCGCAGGTCGGCTTTGCGGGAAGCGCCGGCGTCCGCCAGCAGATGCGTGATTGCCAACTCGATCTCATCGGGCGGGACCTCCTCGACGGGGCGCCTAGGTGCATCATCGAGGGCGGGGACCCGCACCACCGTCGACCCGTGCATGCTGTGCAGCCAATCCCCGCGCCGTTCGATGCTCTCGCTGGCGACAGCCCGCCCCACAGCATTGTCGAACGCCTTCCTCTCCGAGGAGGTAGCTGCCGGGGATGTCGGGGTGGCGGATCCCGATGTCAATCCGGTAGCCGGCCGCACCGACTTGGGGCACCGCCTCGAACCCCATCGATATCGCAGCGCGTAGGACTTCCTCCTCGAAGGGGCTCTCGCAGTCGCCGACTGAGTCTCGAAGATCGACAGGCAAGGCGGGGCCGGCCCGCGAAGCGAGCAGCCCATGTCGAAACGCCTCAAGGCGAATGGCAACGTTGTTGCTTGTCCTCATTTGGGCTTCCCTCCAAATCGGGGTTCGTGATGCACCTCGGCCACCTTCGTGGGGCGGGGTGGCGGTAGCGTTGGGAGTCGTGGCCAAGGCTCTATTCCGTGCCCCGACGGGCACTCGCGACATCCTTGCGCCGGAGTCGGCGCGTCGGCGCAGGCTGGTGTCGGTGTTCGCTGATCTGGCTGAGCGATCGGGGTTCGGGCAGCTGGAGTCGCCTGTCTTCGAGGACATCGGCGTGTTCCAGCGCCTGGGGGCGGCCAGCGAGATCGTCACCAAGGAGCTGTTCGAGTTCTTCGACAAGGGCGACCCGCCCCGCCACCTGGCGCTGCGCCCCGAGTTGACCGCCAGTGTGTGCCGGGCCTTTGCGGAGCATCGGCCCACCGTTCCGTGGAAGATCTGGTATTCGGGGTCGCAGTTCCGCTACGAACGCCCTCAGGCCGGCCGCTACCGCCAGTTCGAGCAGGTGGGGGTGGAGACTCTCGGCACCGACGACCCCCACGCCGACGTGGAGGTGATCGGGCTGGGGATGCGCTTCTATGAGGCTCTCGGCCTCAAGCAGGTGCGCCTTCTGGTGAACTCCCTCGGCGACGCCGACAGCCGCCCCGCCTACGACGCCGCGCTGGCTGCCTACCTTCAGGGCCGCCGCGGCGAGCTGTCCGAGCAGTCCCGCGTCACGCTGGAACGCAATCCGCTGCGGGTGCTCGACTCCAAGCGCGACCAGGACCAGCCAGTGATCGCGGCGGCACCGCTGATGGTCGATTTCCTGTCGGGCGCCTCGGCCGAGCATTTCGCGACGGTGCGTGACGGTCTCGACCGCCTCGGCGCCGCCTATGAGATCTCGCCCCGGCTGGTGCGTGGTCTCGACTACTACACCCGCACCACCTTCGAGTTCGCGGCCGATGCCCTCGACACCGCTCAGAACGCGGTAGGCGGAGGCGGGCGCTACGACGCTCTGGTGGAAGAGCTGGGTGGACCCCCGACGCCGGGGATCGGCTTCGCCCTCGGAGTGGACCGCATCCTGCTGGCCTGTGACGCCGAGGGAGCCTTCGCCGCGGCACCGACACCGGTGGACGTGTTCGTGGTGGACGTCGCCGGCGGCGCGAGCGCGGTGGTGCTGTGCGACCGGTTGCGACAGGCCGGTTTCGGCGTGGACCGGGCCTTTGACGGCCGCTCGATGAAGGCGCAGATGAAGCGGGCCGACCGTTCCGGGGCGACGGTGGCGGTGATAGTCGGGCCCGACGAGCAGGCCGAGGGCACGGCCACCGTGCGCGACCTGCGCCCAGGCGGAGGACAGAACCGAGTCACCCAACACGACCTGGTGCCGGCCGTGGCCAAGCTGCTGGAGGGCACAACGTCATGACCGGGATCGATACCACCGCCATGCGCACCGACCTGTGCGGCCGCCTCGGGCCTGAAGATGTTGGACGCGTGGTGACCGCCTGCGGCTGGGTGGACCGTCGCCGTGAGCACAGCGAGCACCTCGCCTTCATCGACCTGCGCGATCACTCCGGCGTGCTCCAGTGCGTGGTGGACGGGGCCCGAGAGCTGCGCTCGGAGTACGTGGTGAGCATCACCGGCACCGTCACACTGCGACCCGAGGGCACCGCCAACCCCGCGCTGGCCACCGGCGACATCGAGCTCCAGGACTGCGAGGTCGAGCTGCTGTCGAGGGCCGAGCCGCCGCCGTTCCCCCTCGACGAGCGCACCGAAGTGGACGAGACCCTGCGCCTGCGCCACCGCTACGTCGACCTGCGCAAGCCCCGCATGCAGCGCAACCTGAGGGCCCGGGCCGCAGTCAACCGGGCCATCCGCCGAGCCATGGACGCTCAGGGTTTCGTAGAGGTTGAGACTCCGATGCTCATCGCCTCCACCCCCGAGGGCGCCCGCGACTTCGTGGTGCCGTCGCGCAAGGAGCCAGGCTCGTTCTACGCCCTGCCCCAGAGCCCGCAGATCTTCAAGCAGCTCACCATGGTGGGCGGCGTCGACCGCTACTACCAGATCGCCCGTTGCCTGCGGGACGAGGATCTTCGGGCCGACCGCCAGTTCGAGTTCTCCCAGCTTGACGTGGAGGCGTCGTTCGTGACCCGCGACGACGTGCTCGACTTCGTTACGAAGGCCGTGGCCGAGGCCACCGTCGAGGTGACCGGCAACGACCCGGGCACGTTTGCTCACATGACCTGGTACGACGCCATGGAGCGCTTCGGATCGGACAAGCCCGACACCCGCTTCGGCATGGAGCTGGCCGAGTTGACCCCGATCTTCGCTGACACCAAGGCGAGGGTGTTCCAGGCCCCGTGCGTGAAGGGGATCTGCCTGACAGGCGGTGCGCAGACTCTGGCCCGCAACCGTGTCGACGAACTGGTGTCCACCTGTCAGCGTTGGGGCGCCAAAGGCCTGGCCTGGATGCGGGTTGTGCCGGGCGACGAAGGCGGCTCAGCCCTCGACGGTGGGGTGGCCAAGTTCCTGTCGCACACCGAGGCCGCGGGCGTCATCGAAGCGCTCGACGCCCAGCCCGGCGACATGGTGTTCCTGGTGGCCGACGAACGACCGCTGGTGCGCCATGTGTTGGGGCTGTTGCGCCTGGAGCTGGGGCGTCCTCCGGTCAACGACGGCAGCTTTAACTTCCTGTGGGTGGTGGACTTCCCGCTGTTCGAGGCGCTCACCCCCGACGGTGATCCGATCCCGTCTCACCACCCCTTCACCATGCCCCACGAAGACGATCTTGAGGCGCTCATGTCGCCCGACGGCCGGGCCTCCGGCGAGGCTCTGCTGGAAGT
>JAJDZO010000177.1 GCA_022824605.1 Acidimicrobiia bacterium | reverse complement strand
GGCCGTCAGCTCGCAGACCATGGTCTGATAGTTGAGCAGCGCCTCCAGGCGGCCCTGGGAGATCTCCGGCTGGTAGGGCGTGTAGGCGGTGTACCAGCCCGGATTCTCGAAGATGTTGCGGCGGATCACCGCCGGGGTGATGGTCTGGTGATAGCCCATGCCGATCATCGACACGACCAGGCGGTTGGAGCGGGCCATCTCGCGCAGCTCGTCGTAGTCGGTCTGGCGGGGACCCAGTGTGGGAAGCTCCATCGGCTCTCGCTGGCGAACGTCGTGGGGGACGGTGCGGTCGATCAGCTCGTCGATGTCGGCCACCCCCACAACCTTGAGCATCTTGGTGATGTCGTCGGGGGTGGGGCCTATGTGGCGGCTATGGAAGCCCCGTCGATCGCGGAGGTCGTCGAAACGGGGCCGGGCACGTTTGCTGTCTGTCATCGATACGCAAATCTACCCGTAGCGACCGGCGGCCCCTATTGGCGAGGAGCGCGGGTTATCCGAAGAGGTCGCCGCGGTCGGTCAGGCCCAGTCTGGGGAATGGGCCGAAGAAGCCGTGCTCGTAGAGGCCGTAGCCCTCCTGGGGGCCTCGGGCCGGGTCGTTGTAGGTGAAGCGGGCCACCGAGTCGACCACGCCGTACTGGCCCAGCGCCCGGATCTCGCTCACCTTGTAGGCGCGGGCCTGCTCGGTGAGGTCCTCGCCCTGCCACATGCCGTGACACCAGTCGTCTTCGATGCCGTAGCCGGCGCCGATGGAGATGAAGTTGGTGGCCAGCGGCTCGACATCGACGGTGATCGCTCCGCCGGGAGCTTCGGGGAACGTGATGTGCGAACCGGCCAGCAGCCGGGTGCCGCTGATGGTGTGGTGGGTCCACTCGGGCCGCCCGAGATGGTCGCGTGGCCGGTCGGGATCGGTCCACACCCGCATTCCGGTCTGCATGGTCCGGTTGCCGTCGGGCTCCTCATGGCACAGGTAGATCACCCAGTGATCGCCGAAGTCGGCGGGCATGTAGTTCCACATGCCTCCCAGCACCGAGATCGTCTGGCGGATGCCGTCGGGCTGCTTCTCGCCCACCGGGCGCACACCCCACGAACGGTCCCGAGCCCCGCCGCAGCGATCCGGGGTCACCGCGAGATCGGTGCCGTCCACGGTGAGGGTGCCCTCCCATCGTCCGAGCTGGGCGAAGCGCTGAGTGTCGAACACCACCGTGCCGCGGGCCCGCAGATACTGGCGGGGCTCCTCGAAAGGATCGACGGGGCAGGTCCAGGTCACGTCCATGCCCAGCCGGGAGTCACCGGGCCGGTCCGGCTCCGCGATCACCCGCAGCTTGCGCAGCGGCTCGATCACCTCGATGCGGATCGGCCCGACGGAGATGTCGGAGCGGTCGGTGAGGGGTTTGCTGGCCCGCACCACCAGGTGGTCGTCGCCCCGTGTGACCGCGAGGAAGGCGTCGGTGGTGCCCAGGTTGGGGTATTGGCCCAACCCGAAGACGGCGAAGTAGTCGCCGCTTGAGGGATGCAGGTTGAAGTAGTAGCGGTCATAGAAGTTGCGGTCCGAGGTAGCCGGATGGCGCACATACTCCGAGGTCTGATGCACCGGATAGTCGTCCCACGCCGAGATGGATCGATTCGAGTTCACGACCGAGACGCTAGCGGCCACGCTGCTGGGGGCCCGTCGCGGTAGCTACCCTGGCCGCGATGGACAGGACTCGGGTGCCCGCGGTGGAGGGGCTGTTCACTGTTGATGATGGCGAGCCGCGGTTGATCGGTGGGCGGGTTCCTGGGACCGATTCGTACTTCTTTCCCAAGCACCTTGGCGGGGCCGATCCTCGGGTCGGGCCGGTTGAGTTGGAGGAGGTGCTGCTCAGCCGCCGGGGCCGGGTGTGGTCCTACACCACCAGCCACTATCCGCCTCCGCCGCCGTTCGTGGTGGCCGCAGAGCCCTATGTGCCCATCACCGTGGCGGCGGTGGAGCTGGAACGAGAGAAGATGGTGGTGCTGGGGCAGTGCAGCGCCGGTGTGAGCCCCGAGGACCTGGAGGTCGGCATGGAGATGGAGTTGACCGTCGACACTCTGTACCGCGACGACGACTGCGACTACCTCGTCTGGAAGTGGCGTCCCGTGGCTGCGGGATCAGCGGGGCCAGAGGCCGAGCGGAGGGACAGCATCTCGTGAGGATCCTCAGGAGGCACCGAGCGAGGCCGCGGGCAGCCATGCCGTGGTTTGGGCGGCCCGTGAGCGCCGCGAGCAAGAGCGGGACACGCTGAGCGATGGACGAGATCGCCGTTCTCGGGGTGGGCATGCACCCGTGGGGCAAGTGGGGCCGCAACTTCACCGAGTACGGGGTGGCCGCAGCCCGCGACGCCCTGGCCGACGCCGGAGTCGACTACGCCGATGTCGGCTTCGTGTCGGGTGCGGTGACGGTGCGGTGCGGCTATCCCGGCTATGTGGCCGGCTCGACGTTCGCCCGGGCGCTCGGGTTCACCGGAGCGCAGTTGGCCAGCAGCTACTCGGCCTGCGCCTCAGGGGCGACCGCGCTGCAGGTGGCTCGGGGCCAGATCCTCTCGGGCGCCTGTGACGTGGCCCTGGTGGTGGGGGCCGACACCACCCCCAAGGGGTTCCTCGCCCCCAACGCCGGGGACCGCCCCGACGACATCGACTGGCTGCGCTTCCGCCTGGTGGGCGCCACCAACCCCGTCTACTTCGGGCTGCACGCTCGGCGGCGCATGGACCTCTACGGCGCCACCACCGACGACTTCGCCATGGTCAAGGTCAAGAACTCGCGCCACGGAGCCTCCAACCCCAACGCCCGCTTCACCAAGGAGTACGGCCTCGACGACGTGCGCAACTCGCCGGTGGTGTCGGACCCGCTGCGGCTGCTCGACATCTGCGCCACCTCCGACGGCGGAGCCGCCATGGTGGTGTCTTCGATGCGGTGGGCCCGTGATCACGGCCACCGCAACCCGGTGCGGGTGGCGGGCATCTCCACCGTCTCACCGACCTATCCCGATCCGGTGATCGATCTGCCCTACCTGGCCGCCGACTCGGTGGCCGACCCGTCCGCGCCGTTGGTGGGCTTCAAGGAATCGATCGGCACCCGGGTCTACGACGAGGCCGGGCTCGGTCCCGACGACGTGGATGTGGCCGAGGTGTACGACCTGTCGTCGGCGATGGAGCTGGACTGGTACGAGCAGCTCGGGTTCTGTGCCCCCGGCGAGGCCGAGCGCCTCCTGAGAGACGGCGAAACCTCCATCGGAGGACGCCTGCCGGTCAATCCCAGTGGCGGCCTGGGCGCGTTCGGCGAGGCCGTACCGGCTCAGGCCCTGGCCCAGGTGTGCGAGTTGACCTGGCAGCTGCGGGGCACCGCCGGCGCCCGCCAAGTGGAGCGAGCCAAGGTGGGCATCACCGTCAACCAGGGCCTGTTCGGCCACGGCTCCTCGGTGATCGTCCGCCGCTGAAGTTCACGCCGCTGAAGTTCACGCCGGTGGATTGAGGCTTGTTGTTGGGCCTCTCAGTGCAGGCGAACGTCAGGCGTTGGCTATGTCAGGCGTTGGCTATAACGAACAGCAGGTCGCATTCCGCTGCGACCTTGCCGTCGAGCAGTGCCCGGCCCGAACCCCGCCCCGACCGGCTCGCAAGCCGGGTCATCTCCACTTCGAGTTCGAGGGTGTCGCCGGGACGCACTTGGCGCCTGAACCGGGCCTTGTCGACCCCGCCGAACAGCGGCAGCCGCCCCGCGTAGCGTTCGTCGGCCAGCAGGGCCACCGCGCCGAGTTGGGCGATCGCCTCGCACAGCAGAACTCCGGGCACGGTCGGCATGCCCGGGAAATGGCCCTCGAAGAAGGATTCGTCGCCCCGCAGGCGCCAAAGTCCCCGCGCCCGCTCGCCGGGCACCAGTTCGCTGACCTCGTCAACGAACAGGAACGGCGAGCGGTGCGGGATGACCTCCTCGGGGCGGGGGAGGCTCACGGGTGGCCGCGACGACGCAGCGTGTCAGCCTTTGGCCGCGGCCTTGAGCCTGGCTCCGGCCTGGAGCTTCACCGCGGTAGACGCCGGGACGGCCACCGCCTCGCCGGTCTGCGGGTTGCGACCGGTGCGAGCGGCCCGCTGCACCGTCGAGATCTTCAGGTAGCCGGTCAGATTGATGTCGCGCCCGGCGGCCACCTCGTCGCAGGCGAGTTCGAGTAGGGCGTCGACGCACTTGGCGGCATCGGCCTGGGACACGCCGGCCCTGAGGGCCACCGCTGCGACAACGTCACGCTTGTTCATTCAATGCTCCTTTGCGAGAGGCGCGGTCCATCGCGCCTGATTGCGGCCTGCGACTATACGGCGAAGCTCGGCCAGTAACGGGGATGCTCGATCCGAACGGTTCCGCTATCGGGCGGGTGCCATCACCAGCGTGCCGTTGTGGCCGCCGAACCCGAAGGAGTTCGAGATCGACACGCCGGGCTCCCACCGGGCCGGCTCGCCGGCCACCACCTGGATCGGCGGCAGTTCGGGATCCAGCACGGTCAGCCCCGCGGTGGGAGGGATCAGCTGCTTCTGCATGGCCAGCACCACCGCCACCGCTTCCAGGGCGCCGGCTGCTCCCAGAGCATGGCCGGTGACACCCTTGGTGGAGGTCACCAGCGGACCCGGCGAGGTGCCGAACACCTTGGAGAGGGCCTCGGCCTCGGCGGCGTCGTTGAGGTCGGTGGCGGTGCCGTGGGCGTTGACGTGGACCACCTCGGCCGGGCTCACCCCGGCGTCGTCGAGCGCCAGCTGCATGCAGTGCACTGCGCCGCTGCCGCCCGGCGACGGCGCGGTTATGTGGTGAGCGTCGGCGGTGGACGCCGAGCCGAGCACCTCGGCCAGAATCTGAACGCCACGAGACTGGGCCATGTCCCAATCCTCGAGGACCATCACGGCCGCGCCCTCGGCCATCACGAACCCGTTGCGGTCGGCGTCGAAGGGGCGGCTGATGCCGTCGGAGGAAAGCGCGGTCATGTTGGTGAACCCGGCCACCGCAGCCTGCGTGAACGGCGCTTCGGTGCCGCCGGCCAGAACCGCATCGCAGCGGCCGGTCTCGATCAGGCGGGCCCCGTTGCCCACGGCATGGGTTCCGGCCGCGCACGCCGTCACCACGTTCTCCGACGGACCCATCCAGCCGTAGCGCATAGACAGCGTGGCCCCGCCGGCATTGGCCATCATCATCGGCACCAGGAACGGCGACACCCGGCGTGCGCCTTTGTCGTGCAGCACCGCGATCTGTTGCTCGAGCGTGGTGATCCCGCCCACGCCGGTGCCGATCATCACACCGCAGCGGGTGGGGTCGGCCTCGATCTCGCCGGCCTGGGCCATGGCCTGATCGGAGGCCGCCACCAGGAACTGCGTGTACGGATCGGAGCGCCGGGCCTCCTTGGGGCTGTCGAAATGGTCGTTGGGCTCGAAGTCGGTCACTCTGCGCCCGCCGACGGGCGCAGGGCTGCACAGGCCCTCGAAATAGGCCTCGGTGCCTATCCCGGCCGCCGATACGACACCCAGGCCGGTGACTGCGACCCGCCTGCGCTCAGGCCGGGCCATCAGAGCTTCGATGTGATCAGCTCGAAGGCCTCCGCGACGGTGCCGACTCCCTCGAGTTCCTCCTCGTCGACGTTGACGTCGAACTCTTCCTCAAGGGCCATCACCAACTCGACGATGTCGAGGCTGTCGGCGTCCAGGTCGTCCGCGAAATCGGCCTCCGGCACCACGTCCGCCTCGTCGACGGAAAGCACCTCCACGGTGCACTGCTTGAAGCGCTCGAAGTTCTCGTCACTCACGGCTCTGTCCTTCCATGTCTGGCTTGCGGTCATTGCTGGCGTGCGGCACAGGTTCGGGCCGGTCCGGTGTCGTTGACACAGCGCCTCAGCCCATCGAGAGGCCGCCGTCCACGGCAAGCACGATACCGGTGACGTAGCTCGCGTCCTCCGAAACGAGGAACTCGACGGCGGCTGCGATCTCGTCGGCGTGGCCGACACGGCCCAGCGGCACCCGGTCGGTGATCGAGGCGAGCTGGTCGTCGTTCAAGGCGGCGAGCATGTCGGTGTCCACCGCGCCGGGGGCGACCACGTTCACGGTCACGTTGCGGGAAGCGAACTCCTTGGCCAGCGACCGGGCCAATCCGATCAGCCCGGCCTTCGATGCAGAGTAGTTGGCCTGGCCGGGCTGGCCTCCGATGCCCGAAACCGACGAGATGAACACGATGCGGCCCCAACGGCGCCTCACCATGGCCCGCACTGCCTGCTTGGCCGCCCGGAAACTGCCGGTGAGGTTGGCGTCGATCACCGCGCCGAAATCGTCCTCCGACATGCGCATCACCAGCCCGTCGCGGGTGATGCCGGCGTTGCAGACGAGGATCTCGGGGGCTCCGAGCCGCTCGGTCGTCTCGGCCAGTGCGGACGCCACCGAGTCGGGGTCGGTCACGTCGCAGCGCACACACGTGAGGTTGTCGGCTGCGGCGTCGGCGGGCGGTTCGCTTCGGTAGGTGACGGCCACCCGATGCCCGGCGCGGCTGAGCCGGCGGGCGATGGCCAACCCGATGCCTCGGTTGCCGCCGGTGACCAGCGCCACCCGTCCGGCCTGCGGGTCGCTCAACGTAGGGTCCTTACCAGCGTGAGACGGTGGTCGCCCACGACATGCCGGCACCGAAGCCGGTCATGACCACGATGGCGCCGGGCTGCAGCGCGCCCTCGGCGTGGGCTTTGGCCATCGACAGCGGCACCGTGCCCGACGAGTTGTTCCCGGTGTACTCGATGGTGTTGTAGCTGCGCTCGAAGGCGATGCCGGTGCGTTTGCAGATGGCGTCGATGATGCGGATGTTGGCCTGGTGGGGGAGCAGCACGTCAACGTCGTCGGGGCTGAGGCCGGCCCGTTGCAGCGCCGACAGCACCGAGTCGGTGACGGCTCGGACCGCGACCTTGAACACCTCTCGGCCCTCCATCGTGATCTTGGAGTCGTGGTCGCCCATCAGCAGCCTGCGATGGTTGCCGTCGGCGCCGAGATGCCAGCCCAGCAGGGTGTGTTCGTCGGTGTGTTCCAGCACGACGGCTCCGCCGCCGTCGCTGAACAGGATGGCGGTGCCGCGGTCCTCCCAGTCCGTCAGCGGCGACAGGGCGTCGGCTCCGATGAGCAGGATGCGCTTCGGACCGCCGGGTGCGTCCATGAGGGAGTGCGATACCACCCAGCCGTAGGTGAACCCTGCACAGGCCGCGTTCAGGTCGAAGGCTCCGCAGTCCAGACCCAGTTCGGCGTGGATCACCGACGCGGTGCCCGGCACCCGCTGGTCGGGCGTGGTGGTGGACAGGATCAGCAGGTCTATGTCGGTGGGGTCGAGGCCGGCCATCTCGATGGCGGCGCGTCCCGACTGGATTCCCACCGCCGACGTGGGCATCCCGATGCGACGTTCGCGGATGCCGGTGCGCTCGCGGATCCACTCG
>JAJDZO010000055.1 GCA_022824605.1 Acidimicrobiia bacterium | reverse complement strand
GATAACGATCGTGACAACAGCGGCGACAGGCATCACAACGCTCCCGCGCTCACAGCAGCGGACCTGCTGCGGTCACGTAGCGAACGGCCAGGCCCTTGGCCGCAGACACCAGGTCGCGGGTGTCGGCCACGGCCGGAACGGGCTCAAGGTTCTTGTCCAGACCCGCACCGTGCTCGAGGATGTCGTCGGCGTAGCGCCTGATCTCCAGCGCCGGCCTTATCACCCGGTTGGCGAGCAGCAGCACAACCGGCACCACCGCCAGCAGCAGCACCGCGTTGGCGATCCACCAGAGCCACATGGCCGACTCCTTACCTTTCCTCGTTGTGCATCGAGCTTAGACCACACTAGATGCAAACCGCATGTAGAGCCCGAACGGGCGTCACTGCGCCTCCAGTCCGAGGACATCGACGAGACCCTCCAGCGCGGCCACCGCGGGGGCTGAAGGTTCATGGTCAACGGGCGACACTCCGAGCCTGTCGGCGGTGTCGACAGCCGGATCATCAGGCACCACGGCCAGCACCCGGTCGCCGAAGGCCTCCTCGATACGGGCCCGATCCTCGCCGTCACTGACCTTGTTGGCCACCACCACCACACGGCCCTGGCGCTGCTCATCAGCGACGGCCACAGCCCGGAGGGCCACGTCGATGGAGCGCAGGGTGGGCTCCACCACTACCACGGTGGCGTCCACCGCGGCGGCGCCCAGACGGGTCAGGGTGCCGATGCCGGCTTCGAGATCGGCCACGACGGTGGTGGCCTCATCGTTGACAGAGCCGAGCAACTGCTCGGCTGACAGACCACATCAAGGTCAACCGGGCTCAGGATTCTCGATGCGGGTGATCACCGACAGCCGCACGCCGTCGGGGGCGTCTGTGCCGTAGCGGTCCAGGATGTCGTGGAAGGTGGGCGCATGCTCGGCCGTGCCCTCGCCGACCTTCTCGCGCAGGGTCAGGAGCCGCTCCGTCTCCTGGTCGCCCACACCCAGCGACAACCCGAGGTTGGGATTGGTGTCGCAATCGAGAGCAATCACGCGAGCACCCCGCCTGCCCAGGGTGCGGGCCAGCACCGCGCTGGTGGTGGTCTTGCCCGCTCCACCCTTGCCGACCACTGCGATCTTCATCCGGCTGCCTCCTCAGATCGAAGAGTAGAGCGACTGCACATGGGCGACCAAGCCCTCCACCGATCGGGCCAGAGGGCCGTCGGGAGCTTCGTCCAGCGGCGCCGCACCGCGCCGGTCGCCGCGGCTTGCCGCCTCGTCGTAGGCGACGGCCGCAGCTGCCGGGAGTTCCAGACGCTCGCACACGCGGTCCACGTCGGAGTCGCTGCGGGCCTTGTTGACGACGAGTACCAGTCTCGACGGACCCCAACGCGCCCCGGTGACACCAAACAGCCGCTTCGCAGTGTGCAGCGACTTCACGGTCGGCTCGACCACCAGGCACACGGTGTCGGCGTACTTGGCCCAGCCGAACATGGCTTGGCGGGTGCCGCCGGGGAGGTCGCCGACGACATGCCAGCGGTCTCGGTCCAGTTCGGAGACCACCTGGCTCCAGGCGTGCTGGGCCTGCTGCAACCGCACCACATGCCCCCACAGGTTGCCGAACTGCAGGTAGCGGACTCCGTCGGGGCAGGTCGCCGCATAGCGCTCGATCATGGCGGCCGCGTCGAGTTCGGGGCGCAGCACCCATCGGGGCCCGCCCTCGGGGCCGGGCACCACCACATCGTCGGGAATGGGGCAGTCGTCCACGGCCACGCCGAGCGAATAGGGCATTCCGGGCATCGGATCAGAGTCGAGCGCCAGCACCGGCTCGCCGCCTCGCGCCAACAGCCGGGCGAAGGTGCCCGCGATGGTCGACTTGCCTGCGCCGCCCTTGCCGACGAAAGCCACCCGGATCATCACCGTCGAGTCTGCCACAGCAACCCGCGCCTACCGGTTCGCTGCACTGGTCTCACAAGTCAGCCATCGACCGGCCGGACGCGGCAGCGCAGATGGGTGTAGAGCCGTTCGGCGATCAACCGCCTACGAAGATCAATTCGGAGGTGCCTTCGGCTACCTCGGTGAGGATCTCGCCCAAGTAGCGGAAAGAGCCGCCGACTGTTGCTGCGTCGCTCTCAGACACCCCACGGGCGCCGCTGGAGTTCGGTCAAAACGACACCTCGAACGGCCCGTCCGCGCCCGCGGCCACACGCTGGCGAACGTCACTGCCCAACTCGGAGTCGTCGAACACGGTGGGGTCCGTCGCCGATACCGCCGCCCCTGCGAGTCGGACCTCGGCTTCGAGTCCGGCGGAACCGGCGACCGTCGCGAAGTGGTACGCACGGAACAGCGCGCCCGGGTCGGTGCGGGGGTCGGCTGTGGTGAAGAAGACGAGCTTGCGTCGCTGGGTCACCGTCAGCTCCTGTCGTTCGTGTTGATTGCTGCATTTTCTATCGCAGCAAGGCCGAGGGTCGGTGCCCGGCTCCGGTTGGCCGCATCGATCAACGCCCGGGTCTCGGGATGGTCAGGTGCGACCACCAGTCCGTCGGCGGGACCGTCCTCAACCACCCGCCCGTCGCTCACCACCACGATCCTGTCGGCCACGAGGCGGGCTACTGAGATGTCGTGGGTGATGAAGACCAGTGTGGCTCCCAGCGCTTCGCGAACGGCCAGCAGGTGCCCGACCACTGCGGCGCGCAACGAGGCGTCGAGCATTGAGGCCGGCTCGTCGGCGACGATGAGATCCGGCTCGGCCACGAGGGTTCTCGCCAGGGCCACCCGCTGGCGCTGGCCGCCGCTGAGGGTGGCCGCGTGGCGGTTCAGGAATCCCTCCACCGGTACCAGGCCCAGCCGCTCGAGGGCGTCCGCCGTGCGTTCGATGCGCCCGGAGCGGCTCATGCCCTCGATCGCCAGCGGCTCAGCCACCAACCCGGCCACGGTCATGCCCGGATGCAGCGACTCGTAGGGATCCTGGAACACCATCTGCACCCGCCGTCTCAACCTTCGCAGCTCGGGCCGCGACAACTCGCCGGTGGCTCGGCCGAGCACTTCGACCGAGCCCGCGGTGGGACGGGTCAGGCCCAGCGCCAGTCTCGCGATGGTGGACTTGCCGGCTGCGCTGCGTCCAATGATGGCGACCGACTCGCCGACGTCGACGCTGAGAGACACCCTGTCCAATGCAGTCACATCGGGGCGGCCGCGGCGCCGACCGGGGTATACGACCCGCACCTCGTGGAGCCTCAATGCCTCTCGGGTCGAATCCTTGTCGGCGCGGGCTGGCCCCCGCGCAGCAGTTCCCGGCTTCGCAGCACTGGAATTCGCAGTTCCCGACGCCGCGGTCTCAGACACGGGAGGCGTCCAACGTGATGCGGTCGCTCTAGGCGGCGAACGACGGGGCTCGGCCGGGGCTCGGGCGATGGGAGCGTGGTGGCAGGCGACGGTGACGCCCTCAACGAGGCGAGCCGGCGGTACGAATCGCTCGCAGTCGTCCTGGCGGTGGGGGCACCTCGGAGCGAAGGAGCAGCCGTCTGGCAGCGCGGCCGGGTCGGGGGCTTCGCCCGGAACCGGATTGAGCGCCCGTGAGTCTTCGTGCAGCGACGGGAAAGCCTGCAGGAGCATCGCTGTGTAGGGATGCTGCGGACGGCTGACCACGAGGTGGGCCGGCCCGGCCTCCACCACCCGTCCGGCGTACAGCACCGCGAGATCGTCCGCCCGGGACGCCACCAGCGGGAGGTCGTGAGAGATCAGCCACAGATCGAAGTCGAGCCGCCTGCGCAACACCTCGAGCAGATCCAGTATCGCTTGCTGGGTGACCACATCGAGCCCTGAGGTCGGCTCGTCGGCGATCAACAGCTTGGGCTGGTTGGCAACAGCCATCGCGATGACCACCCGCTGGCGCTGGCCGCCGCTCAGTTCATGGGGGAAGGCCCGGTGTCGATCAGGCGGCAGCCCAACCTCCGACAGCAGGTCGCTGGCCCTGCTGACCGCGTCACCATCCATCGGCTGTGGCGCGAGCCGGCTCCTCGTGCGCCACGACGGGGCCGCTACCCGCTGAGGCGCTCCGGCATCGCCACCACCGAGGGCGGCCGACTCCGCGACCTGGGCGAGTGCGGTCATCGTGGCGTTGAGGACGCTCATGGCCGCCTGCGGGACGATGGCCACGTCACGGCCGCGGATGTGCTGAAGACCGTGGCGTCCCAGTCGCCGCAGGTCGGTGTCGTCGAGAATCACCGCGTCGGCCACGATGCGGCCCGGATGGGGCACCAGACCGGTCACCGACAGGCCCATCGTGGACTTTCCCGCACCCGACTCGCCCACCAGCCCCAAGATCCGGTTGCGGCCGACCTGAACGTCGGCCTCGCGCACGACCGTCGCCCCACCGAAGTCGACGCTCAGGTTGCGGATGTCCAGGCGCACGCCCCGCGGGCATCCAGCAGGTTCGGCCTCGCTGAGGCGGCGCCGGGTCGGCGGCCTCCAGCCGTGCCCGCTCAACTGCGGATCGGCCATCTCCTCGAACGCGAACCCGACGAAGGCCAGACCGACGATAAGGATGGTGAGCGCCACCCCCGGCGGGACGATCCACCACAGCCAGGCGTCGGTGAGGATGGCGCTTCCGTTGTTGGCGAAGTACAGCGTCGAGCCCCAACTGATGCGTCCAGGATCGCCGAGGCCCAGGAAGGCGACCCCGGACTGCACGACCACGGCCACCGCGGCCGCTCGCACGAACTGCGATGACAGCAGCGGCACCAGACGCCAACCGATGTGCACCACCATGATCCGTGCCGAGCCTGCTCCCATGGCGTTGGCCGCTTCGGTGTGGCCGAACTCCCTGACCTTGAGCACCTGGCCTCGCAGCAGCCGTGCCGGTCGGGCCCACAGCACTCCGGTGATCAGAACGATCAGCACGTTGAGGCCGCGCCCGAAATAGGCGGCCAGCACCAGCACCAGCACCAGGAACGGCAGCGAGAGCGTCAGGTCGACGACCCGCATGACCACCGCGTCGATCCAGCCGCGGTGCCAGCCCGCCAGCAGCGCCGCCGCCGTGCCCAGCACCGTGGCGGCCACCGCCGCAACCAGACCGACCCACAGCGACACGCGGGCACCGAACATGAGCTGCGACCAGAGGTCTCGCCCGAGGTCGTCTGTGCCCAACAGATGCTCAGCCGACGGAGCCTCGTAGGGCAAACCAACGGAACGGTCGGGCGGATGTGCGGTGAGCAGATCGGCGAAGACCGCCGCGCCTATCACCATCGCCAGCATCACGGAACCTGCTACGAACAGCGCCTTGGTGCTGGGCCGCAGCCGACCCCAATGCCTGCTCATGACAGCATTGGCAAGAGCTTGCCGCACTCGGACGGCCAGAGAGGCGCCGACGGTTCGATCATCGGCGGCCATCACCGCGAACCTGCCCGCCGTACTCGAGGATCGAGGATCGGGTACAGCAGATCGGCCGACAGGTTCGCCGCGATGGCGATCAACGACAGCAGTAGGAAGACGGCCTGGAGCACCGGGTAGTCGCGGGCTCGCACCGCGTCGAAGGCCAACGAACCCAGACCGGGGTAGGAGAACACGCTCTCGACCACGGTGGCGGCGCCGACCAGGGTGGAGAAGCCCAGCAGCGCCACGGTAGACACCGGCACCATGGCGTTGCGAGCGGCGTGGCGGCGCACTCGCCGATCGCTGAGGCCCTTGGCCCGGGCCATGAAGACATAGTCTTCGCTCAACTCCGACACCATGGCCGAGCGGGCCACCACGAACACGGAGCCCAGGCCCACGAAGGTGAGCGTCACCGCCGGCATCACCAGCCGCTTCGCGGTGTCGACGATCCAGGCCCAGCCCGTGAGCGCCTCGGGCGACACCGCCCCATACACCGGCAGCCACTCCAGATGCACCGAGAACACGAGCAGCAGCAGCAGTCCCACGAAGAACGCCGGGAGCGCATCGAGGGCCAACACAGCGGCCAGCAGCGACACATCGCGGCGTGAGCCGCGCCTCCAGCCGGCCGTGAACCCCAGGGCGACGCCGAGGATTGTGGATACGGCCACCGCGGTTCCTACCAGCAGCACCGACCACCACAGCCGTTGGGCGACCACCTCCGACACGGGCCTGCCGTCACGCACCGAGATGCCGAGGTCGCCCTGAGCCAGATTGGCCAGGTAGCTCGTGAACTGTTGCGAGGCTGAACCGTCCAGGTCGAACCGCTCCAGCATCGACTGGCGCATTGCCTCGTCAACGCTGCCCTGCTCGGGCGGGACCAGGTAGTCGATGGGGTCGCCCGGAGCGAGGCGGGGCAGCGCGAAGTTCACGACGAGAGCGGCCAGCACCACCGCCGCGTACTGCGCGACGAGGCGCAGCCCGCGCGACGACAGCATCCCCTCGAACCGGCCGCTGAGCGCGCCGGTCACGGTCGTGGCGTCGACGGGCGAACCGTCAGTCTTCGACGGTGCCCGCCCGGCGACGACGGCGCGCTGCGGCGGGCGCAATGACCAGCGCGACGAACACGCCCGCGGCGATCGCGATCAGCGCCCCTGTGCTGCTGCCACCCTCGTCGGCGGCTTCGGGGGCACCCGCCGAGGCGGCTTGATCCGGTGTCGAAGCCGCGGGCTCGGAGTCGTCGGTGGCGGATGGCTCCGCCGCAGACTCCCCGTCGGCCTCGTCGGACGCTTCCTCGGATGCCTCGCTGCTAGCTGGCTCGGCCTCGGGCTGCTCGGCTGGGGCCTCCGCGGTGTCGGGTTCTGGGTCGTCGGCCTCTGGAGCTTGCTCCGCGGCAGCGTCTTCGACGGCCTCGGGGACCGTTGAACCGGCGGCGTCGGGCTCGAGGAACGAGCGCTTGGTGAACACACCGTGGCCCGGATCGCTGATCCAGCCGTCGTAGGCGCCGGGCCGGTATCCCCAGCGACCGTCCGGGTAGTAGAGCACCACCGCGGGCGCCGCTTCAGCGAAGATCTCCTGAGCCTGAGCGATCAGCGACAGCTTCTCGTCGATCGGAGCGCCGAGGGCGCTGTCGAGCACCGCGTCGAACTCGGGGTTGGCGTAGCCGCTGAATATTCCGCCCACACCGCGCCCGGGTGTGTGGAAGAAGAAGAACAGGTGGTCGGGGTCGGCGTGGGCGTGCGACTCGAACACCGCGATGAACATGTCCACCGTCGGCGGCCCGTCGGGACTCGGACGCCTTGCCGCCGTGATCGCAGGCGGGTCGAGCGGCTCGACCGTGATGTCGATGCCCATGACCGACAGCTGCTCGGCGACAAGCTCTCCGGCGCGGATCTGCGGCGGGGCGGCGGCATTCACAAGCAGAGTGAACGCCAGCGGGTCGCCGTCGGCGTTGCGGCGCACATCGCCGTCGCCGAACAGATACCCGGCGTCGTTGAGCATCGTGGCGGCCACGCCGGGGTCGAAGACATGCCCGCCATGCTGATGGGCCCACGGCGAGTCGGGATGGGTCCAGGTGTCGTTGCCAGGGCGGCCCAGGCCGCCTTCGACGATGTCGACGATGGCCTGCACGTCCAGCGACAGGCTCATCGCCTTACGCACGGCCGGGTCGCGCAAATGCGGCTTGCGGGTGTTGAACATCAGGTACAGCGACTGCATGCGGCTGCCTGTCACGACAGCGAGTTCGGGGTTTTCCTCCACCCGCGGCACCAGCGGCGCCGGGAGGTTGCGGGTGACGAAGTCGAGCTCGCCGGTCTGCAGGCCCGCGAACGCGGCCTGCGCGTCGGTCACCACCGGCATGATGAGCGTGTCGACGGTCGGACGGCCGAGGAAATAGTCGGGGTTCGCTTCGAGCCGGTACGAGACACCCGGGTTGTACTCGACCATCGTGAACGGCCCGGTGCCTACCGGAAGCGAGGTGGCGTCGGCGCGAGGGTTCTCAACGCTGGCCCAGATGTGCTCGGGCAGGATCGGCAGGTCGCCGCCGGGCAGCAGTTTGAAGGTCGGAACGGGATCCTCGAAGACCAGCTCCACCGTCAGATCGTCGACCACGGTGGCGGACTCGAACACCGGATGGTCATAGACGTGGTGCCCGTAACGGCCCGGCCCGCCGTCCTCCGCAAAGTAGCGGAACGTGAAGGCCACGTCGGACGCGTCGAACCGCTCGCCGTCGTGCCAGAGGACGCCATCTCGCAGCGTCACCGTCCAGGTGCGGAAGTCGTCGGAGGGGTCGGCGCCGGTCGCCAGCCACGGCTCGGGATCGAGACGGCTCTGCGACCAGAACAGCGTGTCGTACACGAGCATCGTGAAGTCGTGAGTGATCGGCAGCGCCTGCGGGACGATGAACGGGTTGAGGTTCTTCTCAGCCGCGTGAAGGCCGACGCGCACCACGACCGGATCGCCGTCGTCTTGGTGGGCCGCCGCCAGCGGCGCCAGCGCGACACTGAACATCGAGAGGATGAGAGCGAGAATGGTGATTCGATGGCGAAGCATGGCGGCGCAAGCTAGGTGCGGCTGCCCACAATGACAAATCAACTATATGTAAAATGCATATACTAAACTCAACGTTTCCGTGACGAGTCGCCGACGTCTGCGTATTACGGGCACCGTCCAGGGGGTGGGGTTCCGGCCCCACTTGCATCGGCTGGCCCGGAGCCTGGCGTTGACGGGTGCCGCGGGCAACGACGACGACGGCGTCTGGTGCGAGATCCAGGGTCACCCCGCTGACCTCGACGACTTCGAGGCGCGCGTCGTCTCCGATGCTCCCCCACTGGCCCGCATCGACGCGGTCATCTCCCACGAGGTTCCCACGGTCGACGGTGAGCAGACGTTCACGGTTGCGCTCAGCACCGGCGGCGACCCCGAAGCAACGGTCTCGGTGTCGGCGGTGCCGCCCGATGTGGCACCTTGTGCCGCCTGCCTTGACGAGGTTGCCGATGCGGCCGACCGTCGGCACCGCTACGCCTTTGCGTGCTGCACGGACTGCGGTCCGCGTTACACCGTCATCAAGGAGTTGCCCTACGACCGCGAGCTCACTTCGATGGCGCCCTTCGAGCTATGCCGTGCCTGCGCAGCCGAGTACGGCGATCCCGGTGATCGCCGCCACCACGCCCAGGCGGTCTGCTGCCCAGCCTGCGGCCCGGCCCTGTCATTGCGCTCGACGTCCGCAGCGCCCGTCGATGAAGCGGACGAGTCACACGCAACGGTCAGCGGCGTCACTCAATCAGCCGAACGGGCGACCGAAGATCCCATCGAGGAGGCCGCCTTGCGGCTGCGGGCGGGCCAGATCATCGCCATCAAGGGCCTGGGCGGGTACCAGCTGGCGTGCCGGGCCGACAACAGTCCCGCGGTGGCTCGGATGCGACGGCGCAAGCACCGAGACCAGAAGCCGTTCGCGCTTCTGGTCGCGTCCGTCGATGCCGCTCGAGAACTCGTCGATCTAGACGACCGGGCTGTTCGGGCATTGACCGGCCCGGAGGCGCCCATCGTGCTCGCCCCCCGGCGCGGGTCGGCTGAGGTCACATCCGAGGTGGCTCCCCACACCAGCCCCACCACCCGAGACCCGGCGCGTGGCGTGGTCTCAATCGCTCCCGAAGTGGCGCCCGATACCCGCCTGCTGGGGGTGATGCTCCCAGCCACACCGTTGCACGCCATGCTGGCCGAGTCGACGGGAGTGCCCCTGGTGTGCACCAGCGGTAACCGGTCGGACGAGCCCATCGTCATAAGCGACGACCGGGTCGGGCCCGAGCTCGGCGGCATCGCTGACGCCGTGCTGACCCACGACCGGGTGATCGAACGGCGAGCCGACGACTCCGTGGGTCATGTCGTTGGAGGTGGCTTCCAGCTGCTGCGCCGGGCTCGGGGCTACGCACCCCGGCCCGTGCAGCTGCGCTCGGACGGGCCTGACGTGCTGGCGGTCGGAGCGGCACTCAAGAACACGGTTTGTCTGGCGGTAGGTGCAAAGGCGATTGTGTCGGTGCATCTCGGAGATCTGGAGCACCCCGCCGCGCTGGCCTCTTTCGAGGCAGCGGTGGCGGACCTCTTGGCCCTGTCGCGCTCGACGCCGCAGCTAGTGGTACACGACCTGCATCCGGAGTATCTGTCGACGAAGTTCGCTCGCTCCGCTGACCTGGCACCCCTGCTGGGCGTGCAGCATCATCACGCCCACCTCGCATCCTGCTTGGCGGATGTGGGCTGGGCCGGACCGGCAATCGGCGTGATGTTCGACGGGATGGGCTGGGGAACCGACGGCACCCTTTGGGGCGGCGAGATCCTCGTGGGCGACGCCGGCGGCTACGACCGGCTCACCCATCTGGCTCCGGTGCCCATGCCGGGCGGCACCGCGGCGGTGCGTGAGCCGTGGCGAATGGCCGTGTCGCATCTGCACGCCGCGTTCGAGGGCGACCTGGAGCATCTGCCTGTGCTGCCCGGATTTGAGAGCCGGCTGGCCGAGGCCCAGCCGGTCGTAGAGCAGTGCACTTCCAGCCGTTCAATCACCACCACCTCGATGGGCCGGCTGTTCGATGCGGTGGCCGCGCTGTGCGGCGTGGGTGATCAGGTCGCTTACGAGGGCCAGGCCGCGATCCGGCTGGAGCAGTTGGCAGGCCCGTCGGCGCGGCGATATCCGGTCACCCTGAGCGACGGCTCGCCTGCTGAGATCGAGACCGCCACCCTCATGGCGGCGGTCGTGAACGATCTGCGAGGCGGGATCGACTTGGCCGAGGTCGCGGGAGCGTTCCACCGCTGGGCCGCCGAGGTGGTGCTGACCGCGAGCCGTCTGGCGCGTGAGCGCAGCGGCGTGAGCGCGGTGGCTCTCTCAGGCGGGGTGTTCCAGAACCGCCTGCTGGTGGAGTCAGCCGTACCGTTGCTCACCAGCGACGGGTTCGAGGTGCTGCTCCACGGCCAGGTGCCGCCCAACGACGGAGGAATATCACTGGGCCAGGTCGCGGTGGGCAGGGCCACTCTGGCAAGTCGCGACTAGCGTTCGACACCAGAGGAACCATGGACGGAGCGTTGAAGCGATGAAGATCGGTGTGGTCGGCAAGGGCGGCGTGGGCAAGACGACGCTCAGCGCGCTCCTGGCCCGATCGCTGGCGGAGCGGGGCCGGCGGGTGCTGGCCGTGGACACCGACTCCAACCCCAACCTGGGGCTGTCGCTGGGACTCGACCCCAGCGCAACCGAAGCCCTTCCGACAGTGCCGAGGTCGATCGTCGTCGGCTCCCGGGGCGACCTGACCGTGGGCGAGCTGATGGCCGACTACGCGGCCGCGACCCCTTCGGGCGTGACGGTGATGTCGGCGTTGCGGGTGACCGAGGCCGCTGCCGGATGCACCTGCGGCGGTCACGCGACCGTGCGGAGCCTGCTGGGCGAGGCCCTCGACACCGAGACCGACGACACCATCGTCGACATGGAGGCGGGCATCGAGCATCTCAGCCGCTCCGGTGGGACGCTGGCCCATGCCGACGTGCTGGTGCTGGTCATGGAGCCCAGCGTCAAGGCGGTCATCACCGCCCGGCGCACTATCGCTCTGGCCCGCGATCTAGGCATCGGCGCCTGGGTCGGCGTGGGCAACAAGGTCGGCGACGACCAGCAGGATCTGCTGGCCCGGCTCTGCGCCGACCAAGACGTGCCCCTCGATGTGATGATCCCCGCCAGCCGCCACGTCGTCGAGGCCGACCGGATGGGAACCCCGCTCGGACACGGCGCGGCCGGCGACGTGTGGACCGCAGTCGAATCCCTGACCGACCGGCTCCTGGATCGGCCTTGCGCCCCGGCGCTGCAATAGGCCCCGTTGCGCTCGCGGCTCGCGCCGCTGCACCCCCTGACCTGAGGTTTATGCAAGTTGTCTTCTTGCGGATAACTGTTGCATATGAGGGGCTCAGTCGTCGTGGCGGTGGCGGTGGTGCAGGTCGGGGACGTGGGGGTGGCTGTGCATCCTGGGCCGGTGCTGGTGGACGTGGGTGTGGCGCCCCTCGACGGCGTCTACATGGCAATGATCGTGATGGTCGTCGTCGTGGCTGTGCTCGTGCTCGTGCTCCATGGCCTCGTGGTCGTGCTGGTGGTCGTGGCTGGACTCCAATGACACACCCACCCCGGCCGCCGCGATCACGACCGCGATCAACTGAGCGACTGTCACCGACTCGCCCAGCACCGCCCATGCGATGACCGCTCCGATGAACGGCGCAGCCGCGAAGATCAGCTGACCGCGGGCGGCGCCCAGGTCGCGGGCACCCTTCACCCACAGCACGATCGATGCGCCGTAGCCGGCCGCGCCAATCGCCAGAGCAGCAATGACCCGACCAGCGTCGACATCGCCCGCTCCGTCAGCGAAAGCAAGACCCAGCGCCAGGTTGGCCAGTCCGGCCACGAAGCCTTTGAACAGCACCACATGCTCGGGACTGAGCTGGTCGATCTTGGCAGTGACGCCGTTGTCGAGACCCCACGCCAGACACGCCCCCGCGATCAGCAGCGCTCCCACGCTCAGCTCCGCGCCAGGCTCCCAGGTGAGGACCACCCCGGCGACGGTGACCAGGGCGGCACCGGCCAGAACCCGCCGACCGAGATGCTCATGGAAGATGGTTGCCGCAAGCAGAACGGTGGCGGCCAACTCCAGATTGAGAAGGATCGATGCAGTCGCGGCCGGGGCGCGGGCCAGACCGGCCACCAGCAGCGCCGGGCCGACAGCGCCCCCGGCCACCACCGCCACTAGCGCGGGCCGCCAGTCGCGCTGCAACGCCACCGCGCTCGGCGGCGAACGCAACACCGAAGGAACGACCGCCAAGCCCGCACCCAGATACAGCAGCCCGGCCAGAACCAACGACGGCACGTCGCCGGCCAACTCCGACGCGGCCGGCGCTGACGCTCCGAACAGCACCGCCGCCAGCAAGCAGCGCACGATCCCGGCGCGACTCATGGGCCTCCCCTAGTGCTCTGTCCACAAACGTTTGCGCGCGTGGTGGGTGTGGTTGGGTTTCATGCTGCTTGTGCGGCTGGGATGCCCCATCGGCGTCCTCGCTGGGAGCGGACTCGGGCGCGTTCGCGGCGTTGCGCGGCGAGCAGGTC